>JBEGQB010000053.1:0-9319 GCA_041181165.1 Actinomycetota bacterium | reverse complement strand
GAAGTCAAAGCGGTCACCTGGAAGGCTCCGGCTCTGAACACCGTCTTCTATCGATTCAGCGAGGACGAAGTTCGCTTCATCCTCGAATACGGACGACCGTTCTCGCCCATGTCGCCATGGGGCGTCAAAGGCGGCGGTCCGATGAACGACCAGCAGATCAACAATCTCATCGCGTATCTGAAGAGCATCCAGGTGCCGCGTGAAGGTTGCATCGTTGCCGACGCCGATCCGCGCAATTGCGAAGGCGGGCACCTGCCGGCAGCCGAACAGGAGAAGATCCAGGCGGCGGCCGAAAAGGCGGTCGCCGATGGCACGTATTCGTCCATCGGTGAAGCGTTGTTCAACCTGGAAATCGGATCGGGCGCGTACAGCTGCGCTCGCTGCCACACACCCGGTTGGAGTTGGGGTGAGCCCGGTCAGACCGGTTCGGGTGCATTCGGCTGGAACCTCACCGGCGGCGCGACGAACTCGCACTTCGCCACCGAGAAGGAAATGGTCGACTTCATCAAGGCCGGATCGGTGTACGGCGCCAAGTACGGAGTGCAGGGACAGGGCAGCGGTCGTATGCCCGGCTTTGGCAGCCTGCTCACCGAAGAGCAGATCCAAGCGATCGTGAACTATGTGAGGAACGAACTGTGAGCGCCCTACTGAGTATCGGTTGGGAGCCTGAGCTCCGCGGTGTTCTCACCGTCATCATCGGCACTGTCGCGCTCTGCGGAAGCGTGTATCTGCTTCTGGCCACCAACATGGGTGTTCGGCTCGGCTTGCTCGTGGCACTGGCCGGCTTGTTCGGCTGGATGGCGTCGATGGGCGCGATCTGGTGGAGTTACGGCATCGGTCTGAAGGGCAACGAACCCTCGTGGAAACCGTCCGAGCCGTTCACCATCGTGCGTGAGGGGCCACGGCTCCTCGACGCCGAGGTTCTCGACACGCCAGTCGTGATCGACGAAGGCGCGTCGTACACCGACGTCGCGATGGCGACTCAGAACGCATTGGTCGACCAAGGCTGGACCAAGCTCCCCGAAGACGACCGTGGCCGCGGCCAGGCAATCGCGGCAGCGGACGAAATCGTTCAGGTGGAAGCCGAACTCTTCGCCGCTGGCGAATACCAGGCCACTGCGGTGTATCTGAAGGGAGGCGAGCGTTATCCGAAGATCGGCGACAAGATCGACTTCCTCGCGTTCTTCCACAAACCGCGTTATGCAGTGGTCGAAATCGCCTCGCTCATCCCGCAGCGCGCCGAGCCCGGGCGCGCTCCGGCCCGACCCGTCATCGACGACTCGCAACCTCATCAGTACGTCGTGATGATCCGCGATCTCGGGACGAAGCGGCAGCCCGCGGCATTCATCACGATCGGATCGACGATCATCTTCCTGCTCTGCTGCTGGATGCTGCACCGGCGCGACAAGATCTTCGCCCGGCACACCGGCGCCGTCGTTCCGGCGAGGGCCTGACCCGTGGGCCAGTATCTACCGGTCATCGCGCTACTGATTCTGGGCGTGCTCTTCGGAGCGCTCAGTTTCGTCGCCTCCCGGCTACTGGCCCCCCGTCGTCCATCGGTTGCCAAGGAAGCTCCTTACGAATGCGGCATCGTGCCGAGCCGCGAGCCACCAGAGCGTTTCCCCGTGAGCTTCTACATCGTGGCGATGTTGTTCATCATGTTCGACATCGAAATCATCTTCATCTACCCCTATGCCGTCAGCCGTGGTGAACTCGGTGCATTCGCGTTCTGGGAGATGCTCGCCTTCAGCGTGGTGTTCTTCCTGACCTTCGTCTACGTGATCGCTCGTGGAGCACTCGACTGGGGCCCGATCGCCAAGGCCCGTCGCTTGGTCGATGGTGTGTCGTCCGAACGAACCACCAACACCACCATCAGGCGCGTCGGTCTCGAAGGCCGTGTCGACGGCGATCAGGCCGCCTGATCAGGAGGATCGAAAGCATGAGTTTGGTTCGCAACGTGCTCGACGATGGCCTAGGTGGTCTCGACCACAACTTCGTCACGGGAAAACTCGAGGATCTCGTCAAGTGGGCGCGTAGTCGCTCGAGTTGGGGAGCAACTTTCGGTCTCGCGTGTTGCGCCATCGAAATGATGGGTTCCGGCGGAGCCCACTACGACCTCGCGCGGTTCGGTATGGAGGTCTGGCGCGCGTCGCCTCGACAGGCCGACATCATGGTCGTGGCCGGACGTGTGAGTCAGAAGATGGCTCCCGTTCTCCGTCAGGTGTACGACCAGATGATGGAGCCCAAGTGGGTCATCTCGATGGGTGTGTGCGCCTCGAGCGGCGGCATGTTCAACAACTACGCCATCATTCAAGGTGTCGATCAGATCGTCCCCGTCGACGTCTACGCGCCTGGGTGTCCCCCCACGCCGGAAACCTTGATCCACGCCATCGAGACACTTCACCAGAAGATCGAAGACGGTGAGATCATGCGTCGCCGTGCGGCCAGTGGCGCGGGCGCCAATCTCCATATCGCCGAGATTCCGGCTCAGCAGTCACCGATCGCGGTGTCCTTGTCGGCGGCTCGGTCCGGAGTCACGGCATGAGCGAGGTCGAGTCGGTCGAGGTTCTCCACGGCGCGCCGGTGAGCGAATCGCGCGGTCAGCGCGTGGTTCACCCGGATCGCTCGCAGTACGTGGCCGTCCTGAAGAAGCTGCTCGATGACGGCTACGTGATGTGCAGCGACCTCACAGCCGTCGACTACCTCACCCATCCGGGCCGCCTGTTGCCACCTGGTGTGGCCGCCGAACGTTACGAAGTCGTTCTCAACCTCACCTCGATCACGTCACGTGCCCGTATTCGTGTTCGCGTGCAGGTTCCGGAGTCCGATGCCGTCATTGCATCGGCGTTCGATCTTTGGCCGGGCACCGAGGCCATGGAGCGCGAGGTGTTCGACATGTTCGGCATCCGCTTCGATGGTCACCCCGACCTCACTCGCATCCTGATGCCCGAGGACTGGGATGGTCATCCGCTTCGCAAGGATTACGAAGTGGGTCGTATTCCGGTGCAGTTCAAGGGAGCCCACTCGTGACGGCGGTGGAGAACATCCGCCAGACGAGCGAGGGCGGTCAGGAGATGCGCTCGCGTAGCGAGATCGGCGCCAAGGAGCTCTTGCGCGAAGTCGGTTCGGTGTTGCGCATGAGCGAAGCCGAGGCCGCCAAACTCGGTCAGATCCCGGTCGATCCCGACGAGGACCAGACCATGATCATCAACATGGGGCCGCAGCACCCCAGCACGCATGGCGTGCTCCGTTTGATGCTCGAATTGCAGGGCGAGACGGTCCTGCGCTGCAAGCCGATCATCGGTTACCTGCACACCGGCATGGAGAAGACCGGCGAGGAACTCACGTTTCTGCAGGGGGGCACCAATGTCACCCGCATGGACTATCTGAGTCCGCTCAACAACGAACTCGTCTTCTCCATGGCCACCGAGAAGTTGCTCGGTATCGAGAACGACATCCCAGAGCGAGCGGTCTGGATGCGCATGCTGCTCTCGGAACTGAATCGCATGAGCAGTCACTTGCTCTTCCTGGCCACCAACGGCATGGACATCGGCGCGGTCTCGATGATGCTGTACGGCTGGCGCGAACGCGAAGAGGTTCTGCGTTTCTTCCAGAAGGTCACCGGACTGCGGATGAACCACAACTTCATCCGACCCGGCGGACTCGCCGCCGATCTCCCGCCCGGTTGGCGCGACGACGTCCTGGCCATCCTCGACATGCTCCCGGCCCGTCTCGAGGAATACGACGTGCTGATGACCAATCAGCCCATCTGGCGCGAGCGACTTCAGGGTGTGGGTGTGATCACCGCCAACGAGGCTTTGGCGCTCGGAACCAGCGGACCCATCCTTCGGTCGACGGGTGTCGCCTGGGACCTTCGTCGCGATCAGCCGTACCTTCACTACGACGAAGTGGACTTCGACGTCATCGTCGGCTCGTACGGTGACGCCTTCGATCGATACGCGATTCGCCTCAACGAAATTCGCGAATCCATGAAGATCGTGCGCCAGATCCTCGACCGCATGCCCGCTGGCGACTACCGCATCCAGAACAAGAAGGTCACACCGCCACCGCGTGCCCGTATCGACGAGTCGATGGAAGCGCTCATCCACCACTTCAAGATCTTCACCGAGGGATTCAAGGTCCCCGAAGGTGAGGTCTACGTGGGCATCGAGAGCCCGCGTGGTGAGATCGGCTGTTACATCGTCAGCGACGGTGGTCCGAAGCCGTATCGCATCCACATGCGAGCACCGAGTTTCGTGAACATCCAGGCGCTTCCGCACATGATGCGCGGAGGCCTCGTTGCTGACGCAGTGGCCGTGATCTCGTCGGTCGACCCGGTTCTCGGGGAGGTCGACCGCTGATGGCTCGACTGTCGGAAGACAACGTACGCCTGGCCAAGGAGATCATCGCCCGATATCCGCGTCCGCGTTCGGCGACGATCCCGCTGCTCCATCTGGCGCAGGAGCAGGACGGCTACGTGACGAACGAGGCCATGGTTCACATCGGCGAACTCGTGGGCGCGACTTCGGCCGAGGTCTTGGGTACCGCGTCGTTCTACGAGATGTTCAAGTTCGAACCGGTCGGTCGCTACTTGATCAACATCTGCGGAACGATGTCGTGCGCATTGATGGGCGCCGAGGACCTCATGCATCATGCCGAGGAGCGTCTCGGCGTCAAGCTCGGTGGCACCACTCCCGACGGAACCTTCACCCTCGAGCGCGCCGAATGTCAGGCCGCCTGTACCGAGGCGCCGTGTCTGCAGGTCAACTACCGCTATCGCTTCCGCGTGACCAACGACGAGTTCGATCGTCTGGTCGACGATCTGGCCGCCGGACGACTGGAGAGCGAGATCCCTTCGCACGGAACCGTGGCCCGTGTTCGCCAGCGCGTATCGGCAGATCGCGTCGTCGGTGCCGTTCCGCCCGAACAGGTCACCGAATCACCGGCTTGGCTCGACGGAAAGGCGGCGCTGTGACCGCGCAAGGTTCGTACCCCCACGCACCCGGTTTCATCGTCGGTGATCGTCCCAAGATCGTCACGTCACGATTCGAGTACTCCGACTCGTACACCCTCGAGCGCTACCTCGCCACCGACGGGTACACCGGACTTCGGCGGGCGCTCACTCGCCCGGCGGCCGATGTGCACGACGAGGTCAAGAATGCAACTGTGCTCGGACGCGGTGGCGCCGGTTTCCCGGCCGGAACCAAGTGGGGGCTCACACCACAAGGTGTGTGGCCGCGTTATCTCGTCGTCAACGGCGATGAGAGCGAGCCGGGCACCTACAAGGACCGTCTGCTCATGGAGCGGGATCCTCATCAACTCATCGAGGGATGTCTGATCGCTTGTTACGCGGCCGGTCTCTCGCAATGTTTCCTCTACATCCGAGGCGAGATGGCACTCGCTCAGGAGCGCGTCGCCGCCGCCATCAACGAGGCGTACGCGGCCGGCTACATCGGCAAGAACATCCTCGGCAGCCGGTTCTCACTCGACATCGTGTTGCACTGGGGCGCCGGTGCGTACGTGGTGGGGGAGGAGACCGCGCTCATCGAGAGCCTCGAAGGCAACCGTGGCATGCCACGTCTGAAGCCGCCGTACTTCCCGGCCGCCATCGGTCTGTACGGACAACCGACCATCGTCAACAACGTCGAAACCTTGGCCAATCTTCCGTGGCTGATGTGCAACGGTGCCGACGCCTACACGGCGATCGGCACCAAGACATCGCCCGGAACGCGCATGGTCGCGGTGTCGGGTCACGTGAAGCGACCCGGTGTGTACGAGATCATCAACGGAACCACGACCTTCCGCGATCTCATCTACGGCGAAGAGTTCTGCGGAGGCATCCGGAACGGCAACGAATTGAAAGCCTTCGTTCCCGGAGGGGGATCGGCACCCTGGTTCACACCCGAACAACTCGATCTTCCCTTCGAGGCCAGCCAGATCGGACCGGCCGGTTCGATGCTCGGATCAGGAGCCATCATGGTGATGGACCACACCACCGACATTCCCAAGGCTGCTCTGACCCTCACCAAGTTCTATGCGCATGAATCCTGCGGAAAGTGCACTCCGTGTCGTGAGGGTGGAACCTGGCTCGAACGAATTCTCAGCCGGATCGTCGACGGTGAAGGCACCGATGCCGACTTGGCTCAACTCACCGAGGTGGGCGAATCGATCTGTCCGGGAGCGTTCCCACACGCGTCGAGCACCGCTCTCGGTCTGTCGGCAACACCGTTCCCGTATCGAATGAACACGATCTGCTTCGTCGGACCATCGGCCTATGCGCCGGTTCACTCCGCGCTCACGCTCTTCCGCGAGGAATTCGAAGCGCGTGTCACCAAGCGCAATCGCATCCCCGTCACGAGTTCTGGAGCGGCATCGTGAGCACAACCGAGACCACCGCGGCCGACGACGGCACTCCCGTCGTCGACCCGAATGCCGTGTCGATCACCATCAACGGACGTTCGGTCGCGGCGCGCAAGGGAGAACTGATCATCGCCGCCGCCGATCGGAGCGGCGATTACATCCCCCGGTTCTGCTACCACCCGCGCATGAGCCCGGTCGGCATGTGTCGCCAGTGCTTGGTGGAAGTCGAGGGACCGCGCGGGCCGATGATGGTGGTGTCGTGCATGACTCCGGTTGCTGAAGGGCAAGTGGTGCGCACCGACACACCTCAGGTCAAGCGCGCGCACGAGGGCATCGTCGAACTTCTCCTGGCCAACCATCCGCTCGACTGTCCGGTCTGCGACAAGGGTGGCGAGTGTCCTTTGCAGGATCAGGCTTTCAGTCATGGTCCCGGCGAAAGTCGCTTCATCGAGGAGAAGCGCCACTACGAGAAGCCGATTGCCATCAGCGATCTCGTGCTTCTCGATCGCGAACGTTGCATCCTGTGTGATCGTTGCACCCGGTTCGCCGACGAAGTCGCCGGCGATGCACTGATTCACTTCACGTCGCGCGGCAACAACACGCAAGTTCTCACCTTCCCGGACGAACCTTTCAGCAGTTACTTCTCGGGCAACACGGTGCAGATCTGCCCGGTCGGCGCGCTCACGGCGAAGCCTTACCGGTTCAAGGCCCGACCCTGGGACCTCGAGAAGACGGAGAGTACGTGCACCACGTGTTCGGTGGGTTGTCGTATCACTCTCGAGTCGAGCCGTGACCAGTTGCTCCGTTATCAAGGTGTCGACAGTGACCCGGTCAACTGGGGTTGGATGTGCGACAAGGGTCGTTTCAACTTCGAAGCGGTCGGGTCGGCCGATCGACTCGAGAACCCTCTCGTCGCCTCGGGTGGCCAGTTGGTCGAAACGTCGTGGAGCGTCGCCCTACGTGCCGCGGCCGACTCGGTGTCGGCGGCAGTGCGCGACGGCGGTGCTTCGAGTGTGGCGGTCATCGGCGGTTCACGTGGATCCAATGAAGATGCCTACGCATGGTCTCGTTTGGCCAAGGCACTGGGCACCAGCAACGTCGACGCTCAACTCGACGACGGGCTACCCACCCAGGTGTACGGCTACAGACAGGCGACGATCGACGAAGCTGCCAACGCGAGCACCGTGATCCTTCTCTCGCCTGATCTCAAAGAGGAGTTGCCGGTTCTGTATCTGCGTTTGCGCGACGCTGCTCAGAAGCGACGCAGCCGTCTGATCGAATTCACGCCCAAGCAGTCGGGTCTGACCGGCGAGACTTGGAAGTCGGTGTCGTACGAACCGGGCCAGCAGGTCGCGTCCGTCCGCGGCACCCTGACCGAGACCTCCGTCGTCACTCAGATCAACAAGGGTTCGGTCGTCGTGGTGGTGGGACGGGCAAATCTGGCCGAGTCCTCCGAACTCACGATGGCCGCTCTGGCCGCTGTGATGGAACTCGTTCCGCAGGCGAGTGTTCTCCCGGTGCTTCGTCGTGGCAACGTTCGCGGCGCGCTGGCCGCTGGCCTCGGAGCCGGTGACACCGCCTCGATTCTCGAACAGGCCGTGGCCGGCAAGGTGAACTGCCTCGTACTCCTCGGTTCGGATCCTTTGAGTGATGTGCCCGATACCGACTTGGCGCGTCGTGCGTTGGCGGCCGTTCCGAACGTGATCAGTATCGATACTCATCGTCATGCGTCGAACGAGAACGCTGCGGTCATCCTGCCGGCGGCCGCTTTCGGCGAAAAGGACGGTACGACCACCAACATCGAGGGACGCGTCACCCAACTCGGTCGCAAGGTGACGGCTCGGGGCACTTCACGGCCCGATTGGATGATCGCCGTCGAACTGGCCGATCTGCTCGGAATCGATTTGGGGGCCGGTTCGGTCCGCGAAGTTCACGACCAGATGGTCGTCACACAACCTGCTTTCCAGAACATCGATCGCCGAACCTTGGCCTCGGATCCCGACGGTGTCGTCATGGCCCAGGTCGGTAGTGCTCCACTTGCTCCCTCGGCCCCGTCGTTTCCCGAGCGGCCGGGTTTCGGTTTCCGACTGGTCGTGAGCCGAAAGTTGTACGACGGCGGACACTCGGTGGCCAACTCGCCGTCGCTGGCACCTCTCGCTCCCGGCGCTTCCTTGTATGTGCATCCGCTCGATCTCGATCGTCTCGGAGCGAGCACTGGTGCACGTGTCAAAGTGTCCGGTGCCCGGACGTCGGTGATCATGACGGTCGCCTCCGACGAGTCGGTCACTCGCGGGACCGCCTGGGTTCCGTGGAATCAGCCCGGTGGAAACGTCGGTGAACTCATCGATGCATCCGCGCTGGTGAACGA
Organism: Actinomycetota bacterium; assembly: GCA_041181165.1. GTDB lineage: Bacteria > Actinomycetota > Acidimicrobiia > Acidimicrobiales > Ilumatobacteraceae > Casp-actino8. The sequence goes on along the minus strand of JBEGQB010000053.1, from coordinate 591 downwards.
CGTTCGGGTGGAGAACATCTGATGAACCCGGCTCTGCTCTCCATCGATCCCGTCGCCGACGGTGATCTCCTCTGGACGCCGCTTCTGATCATCTTGTTGAAGGTCGTGGCGATCTTCGCCATCGGTTTGATCGTCACCATGTTCATGGTGTGGTTCGAGCGCAAGGCGATCGCCGGGCTTCAGAACCGAATCGGACCGAACAAGGCCGGCCCGTGGGGACTGCTCCAGACCCTCGCCGACGGCATCAAGCTTTTCTTCAAGGAAGATCTGATTCCTGATCGGGCCGATCGATTCGTTTTCAAACTTGCGCCGTACCTGGCCTTCGTTCCGGCATTCCTCGTGTGGTCCGTCATTCCACTGGGCGGCGATTTCTCGGACGGCAAGAACGGGCTCGTCTCTTGGTTCGGCCACACGACGCGTGTCCAATTGGCCGATCCGCCAGTGGGCATCCTCTTGTTCATGGCGCTGTCGTCGGTGGCGGTGTACGGCATCATGCTCGCCGGTTGGTCGAGCGGTTCGAAGTACCCACTGCTCGGTTCGGTGCGCGCGTCGGCCCAGATGGTCTCCTACGAAGCCGCCCTCGGACTCAGC
>JBEGQB010000052.1:0-9373 GCA_041181165.1 Actinomycetota bacterium | reverse complement strand
TCCAACGCCCATGAGCAGACGGTTGTAGATGACTCCGTAGCAGATGATCGGCAATGCAAGAGCGACGAGGATCGGCCAGTACGAACGCGACGGCATGTGGATGTGCTCGTCGGGGTGAGCGTTCATATCGGCCAGAACCTGCTCGGCCGTGGCGACCTGACGCACCTCGTGCGTGTTCGGGTCCTGCTCGTACTTGCGATGGAAGAACTCGTCGAGATTGTTGATCGTGGGGATCGAATCGAAGTTGTGTTCGACCGGCGGGTTGGAGGTCATCCATTCGAGCGAACGGGCATCCCACGGATCGAGAGGAGCAATGGCGACCTTCTTCGACTTGTGCGTGTAGATCACGTTGATGATGAAGAGCAGGACACCCACGGCGAGGATGAAGGACCCGATCGAGGCGATGCGGTTCCAGAAACCGATGTTGAAGAAGCCTTCGCCCGCACGAGCTTCGGTCCAGACCTGCATACGGCGCGGCTGACCCTGAAGTCCGAGAATGTGCATCGGACCGAAGGTCATGTTCATTCCGATGACCATCAGCCAGAAGTTCCATTTGCCGAGGCGTTCGCTCAATTGGCGACGGAACATCTTGGGCCACCAGTAGTAGAAGCCGGCGAACAAACCGAAGATCGCGCCACCGAACAACACGTAATGGAAGTGCGCCACGATGTAGTAGGTGTCGGTCTGCTGCGTGTCGCTCGGTGCAACCGAGTGGGTCACGCCCGAAAGACCACCGATGGTGAACTGCACGACAAGACCGATGGCAAAGAGCATCGGAGTGGCGAAGGTGAGCTTGCCGCCCCACATCGTCATGACCCAGTTGACGATCTTGACACCAGTGGGAACCGCGATGGCCATTGTCGCCATCGAGAAGACGGCAACCGATACCGGACCGAGCCCGGAAGCGAACATGTGGTGAGCCCACACTCCCCAGCCGACGAATCCGATGGCGGCTCCCGACATGGCGACGATCGGATAGCCGAACAGAGGCTTCTTCGAGAACACCGGAATCACTTCCGAGACGATTCCGAACGACGGCAGGATCAGGATGTACACCTCGGGGTGTCCGAAGATCCAGAACAAGTGTTGCCAGAGAAGCGGATCGGCGCCGGCGGAGACGTCGAAGAAGGTGGCGTCGAAGCTGCGCTGGAACGACAAGAGGAAGAGCGCCACGGTGATCACCGGCATGGCGAACAAGAGCAGGAACTGAACGACCAGGGCCATCCAGGTGAAGATCGGCATGCGCATGAGCTTCATGCCCGGCGCCCGCATGTTGAGCACGGTCACGATCAGGTTGATCGCACCGGTGAGCGAGGCGATACCCGTGATCTGAAGACCGAGCACCCAGAAATCGACGCCGTGACTCGGCGAGAACAACGTGCTCGAGTTCGGGGCGTACATGAACCAACCGCCGTCGGCAGCGCCACCGAGGAACCACGACGTGTTCAGGAAGATGCCGCCGAAGAGCCAGCACCAGAAACCGAACGCGTTGATACGCGGGAAGGCGACGTCGCGAGCGCCGATCTGCAGCGGGATGAAGTAGTTGGCGAAGGCCGACACCATGGGCATCACGAAGAGGAACACCATGGTGGTGGCGTGCATGGTGAACATCTGGTTGTACTTGTCGGCGCTCAGGACCGAACCGTTCGGACCGGCCAACTGCAGGCGGATCAACAAGGCTTCGACACCGCCGACGATGAAGAACACGAACGCGGCAACGCCGTACATGATGCCGAGCTTCTTGTGGTCGACCGTGACGATCCAGTCCTTCCACGACGTGGAGGCAGCCGGACGCTTGAAGACGCCGAGTGCTTCGCTCGGCTTGACGCCGACTGGCGCCGCACCGGCGACCGCAACTTCGGTCGAGGGACGTTCGATGATGGCCATCTTGGTGTTCTCCTCTTACTTCCGCTCGAGTAGGTAGGCGATCAGAGCATCGATCTGATCTTCGGTGAGTCCGAGTGCGGGCATGCCGCGATACTTGCCGTCGGTCTCCTGCAACTTGGTCGGGTCGGCGTACATCGGCTTCTTCTCCGGAGCGTTACGCAACCACTCACGGAGATCCTTCTGGTTGAGGCACTCTTGCGAAACACCGGCGAGGTACTTGCCGCCGAATTCATCAGCCGACGCGTTCCACACTTCGTCTCGGCACTCCTCGGTGAGGAGGTCCCAGGCCGCACCGGCGAACGTGTTGCGGGTCATGAGATGGGTGAGGTTCGGGGCGGCACCCGACACGACGTATTGCTCGGGAGCGGCGATGATCGGCGAACCGTCGGCATTGACGAGACCGTTCACCTGGTGGCATCGACTGCACTGCTGAACGAACAGGCTCTCACCCTCGGCAGCCAACGTGCCTTCTTCTGGCGACTGATACGGCTTCAACTGATTGGCCACCCAGGCGTCGAAGTCGGCACGCTTCAATACCACGGTCTCCATGCGCATGTACGCGTGCGAGAGACCGCAGAATTCGGTGCACTGTCCGGCGTAGATACCGGGCTTGGAACCTTCGAGGCGCAACAAGTGCACGCGGCCGGGAACGCCGTCCTTCTTGCCGTTCAACTTCGGGATCCAGTACGAGTGGATGACGTCACGGCTGGTAACTCGGAGAAGCACCTTGGTGTTCTCCGGAATCACCAACTGACCGGAGGTCACGATCGGCTCGGCCACGCCATACGAATCCGCGTTGGCACCAGTGGCCGGGTAGTCGTACTCCCACCACCACTGCTGGCCGGTGACGTTAATGATCATCTCGGTGTCGTCGGTCTTGGCGAGATCGAAGATGGTGCCCGCCGTCGGGATGGCGACGCCGATGAGGATCAGGACCGGGATGACCGTGAGCGTGACTTCGAGGGCCGGTTTGCCGTGGGTCTGCTCGGGGATGTTCTGGCCGCGGTCGCGGTATCGGATCACCACGAAAGCAATCGCCACGAAGACGATGACACCGACGATGCCGGCCACGAGGAAAACGGGCTGCTGGAGATTGTCGATGGTCTCGGCATTGGGACCAGCGGGTTGCCAGGTGTCCTGCGGCGCGTCCTTGGCGCAGCCGGCCAGAAAGACCAGACCGGCCATCAGGCCAACGGCAGCCATCAAGCGGCGGCGCGGCGACTTGTTCATCGGTGCTCCGTCTCGTTCGTCGTCGGAATGGAAAGTAGGCATCTCGGCTCGATCGTCTCCAGAGGAGTGACGGTGACTCACGGCACCACCACGTCGATCTTGGTTCCCTCGACACCCGGCACGGTGATCACGTAGGGCTCGTCACTCGCGATGGACGGCTTGGGCACGGTGAGGGTGACGGACTGCTGTCCGTCCTTTTCGACTTTGGAGGTGCAGGCTTCGAGGTGGGTCTCCCGCTCGACTCCGCCACCGAGATCCTCGACGACTTTGCCGTACTTCACGACCATGCGATGCGCAGCGTCGTCACGGTTGATGAAGACGATCGTGCTCGGGTTGGACCGCTGCAGGGTGATCGACTGCTGCGGACCTTCGAAGCCGTCGACTTCGGCCGACAGAACGCCGTCCTCGAGGATGATCGTCGCCTGCACACTGCTCTTGGCCCCGACCGAGCGAGATGCATCCTCGTCGGCTTCTTCTTCCTCGTCACCACACGGACGATGGGCGAAGTGATCTTCTTCGGCCGCCTTGGTGAGTTCGGCGCGTTCGCCATCGAGGGCGGTGGCCACACCGACACCGGCCAATGCGGTGAGGGCAACGACACAGATTCCACCGATCACGCGCGGGCTGGCCGAGCGGCGAAATCCGACGAGGGTTCCAAAGGCCAGAATCGCCGCGCCGGCGACGGCGAAAACGAGTGGGCCGGCCTCGTGCGACAACGAGAGCATGATCCGGGAGAACGAGAGCACGACAACGGCGAGGAGCAATGCCCCGCCGACCGGCAATTCGAGCGGATGCACCACGTAGTTGCGGATCTTGGTGTTGTACTCAGCGTCACCGGATCCGCGCTCACTCCAGTTCTGGATCATCCACTCGCCGAGCATGGCAATGAGGAGTCCGATTCCGACCTTGAAGATCCCCGGTGAACTGATGAGTCCGACGACGACGAATCCAGTGGCGATCGCGGTTCCGAGCGGCCACAGACTGTTGCGTACACCGCGCTGGGCGGCTCCCGATGTCGGGTGGGATGCGGTGTCGGTGGAGAGCACATGACCGTCGCGAGTGAACGAAGCGATCGCGCCGAGGAAGACGAGTGAGATCGAGGCGAAGAGCAAAGCGACCGCGCCGATCGATCCACCGTCGTTGGCGATGAACCAGACGATGGCCGCGACCAATGCGCCGGTGCCGAGTCCGTAGAAGAGTTTCGAGCTGGTGGTGATCATCTGATTCGCCTCGTCACTTCTGCACGTAGACCACGAACCACAGAGCCGAGAAGGCTGCTGTGAGGAAGTACCAATAGAGCGCATGCGCCGACAGGATCTGCACGTCGGATGTACCGCGGCCGAGATACCGGAAGGCCGCCACCGCCGTATAGACCAACCCAATCACGAGCAACGCCATGAACGTGCCGGTGACTGCGTAGAACATCGAGTGGAAGGCACCACCTCGGGCATCGACACCCATCTGAGTCCAGATGAACACCTGCGAGTTGAGCGCAGCCAAACCGATCAGCGCCGACATGCCGAGCGCCATGCCGGCATGGGTGCGATCGCCCCGCTTGGCCGACCACACCGCCCATTGGGCCATCACGCACACCACGAAGAACGCAATGAGCATCATGTTGGCGGCGACTTCGGGAACCACGACCTTGTCGGGCATCCAGTCCTTGATCAGACCACGCCGCGCCGATTCGCGATACGGAGCATCGGCACGGAACTGCAACCAGACGGCGAGCATTCCACCGATGAGCATCGTGCCGGCGGCCGACGCAAGTGCGGTACCGACGAAAACCTGGCGCTTGGGTGCCTGTTGCGGTGCGGGGGGCAATGCGAGCATCAGCCGACCTTCCCTGACGAGTTCTTCATGTCTGCGAGCGGATACTCCGAGCCGACGACGATCACTTCGGAGAAGTTGTCGGCCGGCGGCGGTGACGACGTGGCCCATTCGAGTGTCGTGCCATCCCAGGGATCGTCTCCGGCGGCCGATCCACTCGTGAACGACTTCGCGATGAGTGCGATGTACGCCAGGCTCACGAGAAGCATCAGCGCGAATCCGATGGTGGTCAGCGCGTTCCAGAGTTCTTGAGGGCCGCTGTAAGCGAAGCCATCGAGAACTCCTGCAGGCTGATCGGCGAATCCAGCGACCATGTACGGCAGCGAACCGAGTGCCGTGGCCACGAAGGCGAGCAGCGCGAGCGGAAGCGCGGCCTTGTCGGGCACGCTACGACCCCACAACTTCGGACCCCAGTAGGCAACGGCACCGAAGGCCAAGGTGACGGTTCCGAACGTGACGGCAACGTACGAACCGGCTTCGAAAATCGTGCCCCCGAGTCCGGCATCCTGGATCGAGTACAGAACATGCGATACGGCACCGAGAAGGATCGTCAGCAATCCGAGAACCGCAAAGGCCAGCGGTGACGCCACACGAGGCTTGCCGCTCTTCAGTGTGAGAGCGACCGCACCGAGAACTCCGAGAAGTCCGAGCAACGGCACGAGATTCAGCAGTGCGAACGGAAGGAGGTCGGCGATCTTGTCGCCGAAGCCCGAGAAGAAACCGTCGCCCTCCCACGGAAGAGTGACAGCCGACTGAGTGGTGGCTGCGAGCAAACCGACGGCGACGAGTCCGACGGCGACGTTGGCTGCCGCGCGCTGAGGCAACCGAGTGCGGTTCATCACGGGAACTGCATCGAGAACGAATCCGAGAAGCGGGATGGCCAGGACGTACGTGAACGGCTGCGAGATCGACCAACCGATCCACTTGCTGACGCCCATGTTCCCGCCGAACCCAGCGCGGGCGTAACGGTGATCGACGTAGAGATAGATCGCCGTACCGACGAACACCGGAAGACTGAGGAGCAAGGCCACCGCACCGACGAACGACGACCACGCAAAGAGCGGAGCACGAAGGAGACCCATGCCCGGTGCACGAGCGGTGAGGCAGGTGGTGACCACGGAACCAGCAACCATCAAGCCGCCAAGAGCGAGAACCACCAGCGCAGCGAGATAGAGGTCGACCATTTCGGCTTCGCCGCCGCCCGGCCCGCCGTTGCCGATGATCGACGCGACCGCCAGACCGAGACCGGTCAGCCACATCCAGAATCCACTGGCCGCGAGTCGGGGGAAAGCGATCGAGCGCGCGCCGAGTTGCAGCGGAACGATGGCCACGACCATTCCAAGCACGAGGGGAAGAACCGCTCCGTACGTGAGCAGGAGTCGGGCTGCTGCCAAGACCTGGGACGCCGAACTCTCATCGAGGAGTTGGAAGCCCTCGGCGTCGATGCGCTCGAAAGCCACCAGTACGGCGAGAACGAGGCCACCGAGCAGACCAACGAGGCCCGAACCGATGAAGAGACGGCCCACGTGCTTGTGATCGGCCGATGTCAACCAGGTGGCGACGGCCGGTTGCGAAGCCGCTCCGTCGACCGCGTGGTGGGTGTCAATTGATGTCATTCGAAGTGGCTCGCTTCACGCGCACGGCGGGCTGCCGAGACGGCCCGCGGTTGAGGTTGGCAGGAGGGAATCCAGCACCCGACATTACCCATTTCCCCCTGCTCAGACCGAAATCCCGACCCCTTCGAACCGAGTCGAAAACGGGTGTCACACGCCGTGTCGGATGAGCACATCGGCAGCCAAGGCGCCGAACAAGAGCGTCACGTACGTGATCGAGAAACCGAAGAGCCGCATCGAGCGTGCCGGAGTGGGATGGCGTCCGAGATCGACCGTGCCCGCAATGAAGAGCACACCAAGGACGGCGGCGGTGACGACGTACAGCAGGCCGAGGTCGGCCACGGGTCCGAGCACAAGCGAACAAGCGGTCAGGGCGACGGCGTAGCCGAGCATGTGACGCACGGTCTCGGCCATTGGGGCGACGGTCGGAAGCATCGGGACCTGGGCGGCGCGGTAGTCGTCCGCGTGTTTGATGGCCAGGGCCCAGAAATGGGGCGGGGTCCATAGAAAAATGGCTGTGAACAGGACAAATGGGCTCCAGGCCAGAGAATTCTGGACGGCCGCCCAGCCGACCAGGACCGGAACCGCTCCGGCCGCGCCCCCGATCACGATGTTCTGGCGGCTCGTGCGCTTCAGCCACAGGGTGTAGACGAAGACGTAGAAGAGGGTGGCCGAGAGGGCCAGGATCGCCGACAGCAGATTGGCCCCCACCCAGAGAACGGCGAAGGCGGCGGCTTCCAGGACGAGGGCAAAGACGAGGGCCGACCGGGGCGCGATCAGGCCGGTCACCAGGGGCCGGCCCTTGGTGCGCTCCATCAACTTGTCGATATCGCGGTCGACCACCATGTTGATGGCATTGGCGCCACCGGCGGCCAGGCTCCCGCCGATCAAGGTGATGAGGACCAACCCCCAACTCGGCCACCCCTTCTCGGCCAACACCATGGTGGGCACGGTGGTGATGAGAAGGAGTTCGATGATTCGCGGTTTGGTGAGGGCGATGTATCCGCCGATCACGGTCGTGGGAACCCGACGAGACCCGTGGGCCGACACGCCGCCGGGCGCGAGCCGCGATGGGACGAGGGGACGGGCACCGACTGACATCACTTCTGATGGTACGGGGGTGTCAAACACGCGACCAACCGCGACAATGTGCTGGTGGATGTCGACTGCGTGACTCCCGTCGCCGTGACCGCCTCGACCATCGTCAAACCCGAGTCCGATACCGCCACTGACGTGCGGCCGGACAACCCGTGGGTCGTGCTCGTCTGGAACGACCCGATCAACCTCATGAGTTACGTCACCTACGTGCTTCAGAAGCTCTTCGGGTACAGCCTCGAGAAAGCCACCGAATTGATGCTCGACGTCCATCACAAGGGACGCGCCGTGGTGAGTGCCGGCAGTCGGGAAAAAGCCGAGATGGACGTGTTCCGTCTGCACGAACACGGGCTGTGGGCGACGATGCAGAAGGATGGCTCCGATGGTGACGCGTCGTGATCGGGCGTCCGCGTCAACCGGTGCGACGACATCGGGATGGATTCGTCCTCGATCTCGACGCCGACGAACGACACCTGCTGCGTCGTCTCCTCGGTGAAGTGAGGGATCTCGTCACCACCGCACCGATTGGCGACGCCAAGATGCAGCGACTCTTCCCACCGGCCTACACCGACGATGCAGAAGGCGAAGCCGACTATCAGCGGCTGATGCGGGAAGAACTCGTGGCCAGTCGATTGGCCTCGATCGAAGTCGTCGACTCGATCCTGCGCGAGGACGACGCGCGCGTCATGACGAGTGCCGAGGTCGATGCCTTCGCCCAGAACCTGAACGCCGTCCGACTGATCCTGGGCACCCTTTTGAACGTCGGCGAGGACGACGACGATTCCGAGTCGCCCGAGTTCGCCTTGTACCAATTCCTGTCGTGGCTGGTGGACTGTGCCATCACGGCCCTGATGAGGTCCTGATCAGCGAAATGGCCCGTGTGTTGCGGGGGTCGGTTCCCGCTAGGCTGACCAACGCTCTCAGCAGGACAAGTACCTAGCCCCCATCGTCTAGTGGCCTAGGACACCACCCTTTCAAGGTGGCGGCACGGGTTCGAATCCCGTTGGGGGTGCCAAGAAGTTTTTGGTCTCGTGGTGAAGTTGGAGTTCACGCCGGCCTGTCAAGCCGGAGGTCGCGGGTTCGAGTCCCGTCGGGACCGCCAGTGCAATCGGTTTTCCGTGCGCACGCGGTCGAGTAGCTCAGTCGGCAGAGCGTCCGCCTGAAAAGCGGAAGGTCACCGGATCGACGCCGGTCTCGACCACCAAGAGGCGCCTTCGGGCGCCTCTTCGCATTTCAGCTCCGGGCGCGATGTCGTGCTTCGCGCAACAGGAACTCTTGCGCGGCGGTGGCCACGTGCTCTCCGTCCTCGCTGAAGATGTGTCCGATGGCGAGGCCACGACTGTTGGTGAGCGAATGGCATGTGAAGTCGTGCAGGTGCCACCGATCGGCGCGCATCGGACGATGGAACCAGATCGTGTGATCGAGACTCGCGCCGTAGTAATTGCCGTGCGGATCGGGGTCGTTCGCTCGAACCGGGTGCGTTCGATCCACTGACTCCGATGGCAGATCGTCGCTCAAGTAGGTGAACGCACAACGATGGAGAAGTTGGAGCGCGGAGTCGGACGGATCTCCGATCGACTCGGAGATCCGGAACCAACTCATGCTCCGGCCAAGTCCTTCACGACCGTCGTCGGGCATGTCTCGTGGCTCGATCGAGCGTCGATCGAAGACCTCCGACCACGACGAATTCGCCACCGACTCCGGACCGGGAACACCCT
>JBEGQB010000051.1:0-9377 GCA_041181165.1 Actinomycetota bacterium | reverse complement strand
CAACTTGAAGTCGATCCTGCAACGTCAACCCTCCTCGACCCCAGCGGTCTCGGCACTGCGTTCGGTCATGGGCCTGCGTGCCGAACTGCCGACCATCGGATCTGCGGAAACCGACGAGTGGCGCCGCATGATGGCGCCCCTCAACTGAAGCGGAACGGGTGGCGGGTTCGAGTTCGTCGGGTCGTCGGTTGTGACGTCTGTCGGGGTCCGACTCGGATGGCGACTCATCTCTCGTCGATCGGTAAGTTTCCGAAGTAGCCGATCAAAAGGGGGCCAATATGAGTACCGCTGTTCTGACCGCCGATGAACAAAGGGTGAGCGAACTCGTCGATCGTCTTCTCACCGAGTTCCCGCCCAAGGCGACCGACCCGCAGACCTTCCTCGGCGCGCAGTACGACGCCGGTCTCGCGTGGGTGCACTTCGATGAGGGCCATGGGGGTCTCGGATTGAACCCGAAATTGCAGCGAATGATCAACGAACGGCTCTTTGCCGCCGGTGCTCCAAATCCGGTGGCGCGCAACCCGATCGGTCACGGCATGTGCGGGCCGACGGTTGCCGTGTGGGGAAGTCCGGAGCAGAAGAAGCGTTACCTCCGACCGCTCTTCACTGGCGAAGAAGTGTGGTGTCAGTTGTTCTCCGAACCCGGCTCGGGGTCGGACTTCGCCGGGTTGTCCGCCAAGGGCGTGAAGGACGGCGAAGAGTGGATCGTGAATGGTCAGAAGGTCTGGACGACCCTTGCGCACCTTTCACGGTGGGGACTCCTGATCGTGCGCACCGATCCCGAAGCCGTGAAACATGCGGGACTGACCGCCTTCGTCGTCGACATGCAAGCCCCCGGCGTCGAGGTCAGGCCGCTGTACCAGATCACGGGTGAAGCGGAGTTCAACGAGGTCTACTTCACCGATGTCCGAGTGCCGAACAAGGAGATGCTCGGCAACATCGGTGATGGATGGCGAGTGTCTCTGACGACGCTCATGAACGAGCGCGTTTCCATTGGCGGAGCGATTCCAGCCAAAGGCTCGGGTCCGATCCGCGATGCCGTGAAGGTCTGGAACTCGCTTCCAGCCGAATCGCGTCACCCGGCGACGAAGGACGAACTGATGTCCTTGTGGATCCGAGCCGAACTCCTGCGACTCACCAACATCCGCGCGTCGCAAATGCGCAAGATGGGTGATCCGGGGCCGGAGGGGTCGATCGCCAAACTCGCCATGGCGGAACTCAACAAGGACGTCTACTCATTCGCAGTGTCGATGCTCGGAGCCGATGGGATGCTCTTCCCGAGCGGTTACCAGATGGTTCGGCCCGAGACTGCGATGGGTCTAGAGAACCCCCAGAAGGCATTTCTTCGTAGTCGCGCCAATTCGATCGAAGGTGGCACGAGTGAAGTCATGCGCAACATTCTCGGCGAGCGCGTTCTCGGACTTCCCGGTGACGTGCGAGTCGATCGCGACGTCGCGTGGAGCAAAGTTCCCCGAAACTAAGCGCCCGATCCGAGGAGAACTCCGACGAAGAGGGCTCCCAAGGCGGTGACGAGTCCGAGTGCGCCGCCGAGAGCCAGGGCGAGTCGCGTACGACCGAACGAGTGAACGGCAGCGGCCACTCCGGTGGCCACGGCCAGCAGCACGTGGATGAAGAACGTGACCTGGTAGGCGCTCGACTGTTCGCTCATCGAGATGTCGAGCATGTTCCAGATTCCGGTGACCACGACGACGGCCAGAGCCGGCCAGGCGACACGTCCGAATGAGCGGGCCACCGTTTTCAGGCTGTCGGGGTGGGTTCGGCGCAGTCCGGGAACGAGGCCGCCGAGGACGATCTGTCCGCCGACCCACACCGAAGCGGCCAGAACATGAAGGAACAGTCGGACCGTGTCGACGGAGGGGGAGAGCATCGTCAGACTCTGTCAGATCGTCAGCGCGGAGAGGACATCGCTCGCGGCCAATGCCCGATCGTCGACCCGGGGACGTCCGACCAGCGAACCGCCGGTGAGAACGGTCGCCGCGGTCTCGATGGAAAGTTGTAGATCACGAAGGTTGCGCGGTGGTGGGAAGTATTCGTCCTCCTCGGTGATCCGCACCTCCTCGACTCCACCGATCGGAGACAGGTGGCCGATCACGGCGTCCACGAGCTCCTCGGGCGCCGAGGCACCAGCTGTCACGCCGACGGTTCCGGTGAGGTCGCTGGGCAGCTCTTCGGCCGAGTTCACCCGGTACACGCGGTGACAACCAGCCTCCTTGGCCAGTCGCTCGAGTGCGCGCGTGTTCGATGAATTCGCCGAACCGATGACGACGATGGCGTCGCATTGCGGAGCCATCGACATGAGCGCAGATTGCCGGTTGGTCGTGGCGAAGCACAGGTCGCTCCGTCCCGGCGTCCAGACGCTCGGGAAGCGTTCGCGGACCCGCACCGCCACCCCCTCCCAGTCGCGGTGCGACAAAGTCGTCTGAGCGAGCAGTGCGACCGGCTCGGTGAATTCCGGCAATGCATCGACTTCCTCGATCGACTCGACACGTGAAATCGCGTCCGGAGCGACGGCCATGGTCCCGACCGCTTCTTCGTGGCCTTCGTGTCCGACATAGACGATCCGGTAACCCTTGCCGGCTCTCACTTTCACCTCATGATGAACTTTGGTGACGAGTGGACAGACCGAATCGATGACGATCGATCCGCGTTGCTTCGCGGCGGCCACGACATCGGGGGCCGACCCGTGTGCCGACAGCATGATCGGTTTGCCATTCGGGACATCGGCGATGTCGTCGACGAAGACGACTCCGAGTTGCTCGAAACGCTCGACGACCAACTTGTTGTGAACGATCTCGTGGTAGCAGTACACCGGACTCGGGAAACTGCGAACCATCCAAGCGAGAGCCTTGATCGCCATCTCGACTCCCGCACAGAACCCGCGCGGTGCAGCGAGGAGAACGCGATCGACGGTCACGTCGGCGAGGATAACGAAGGATTCGAGTTCAGCCGTTCACAGGAGGTGTCGAGAGCACCTCGGTAGCCTGACGTCATGCCGGTGCGCCACTCGATGCCTCTTGTGGTGGCGGTCACACCCGATTCGCCAGCGGCACGGGCCGGTTTGAGCGCAGGTGACGAGATCCTCTCCATCGACGGAACCGTGCCACGCGACATCATCGAATGGCGATTGCTGACCGATGCTGGCGACATCGAAATCGAGTTGCGTCGAAGTGGCCTCGATCAGACCGTTCAGGTCGCGAAGTCCGAAGGTGAGCCCCTCGGCACGGAGATTTCGAGCGCTCTCTTCGACCGTGTTCGCACGTGCGACAACCATTGTCCGTTCTGCTTCATCTACCAGCTGCCGACGGGGCTGCGAAAGAGTTTGTACCTCAAGGACGACGACTACCGATTGAGTTTCCTGTACGGCAACTTCACGACTTTGACCCGCTTCACCGAGGCCGACCTCGAGCGAATCGTCACCGAAGGGCTCTCGCCTCTCAATGTCAGTATCCACTCGACCGATCATGACGTTCGATCGAAACTTCTTCGCAACAAGCGAGGTGGTATGAGTCTGCGCTGGCTCCGGGCACTTCTCGACAACGGCATCCAAGTGAACGGCCAGATCGTCGTTTGCCCCGGCCTGAACGATGGAGCGGTTCTCGAGGACACCATGATCGGCATCCTCGATCGTTACCCGGAGCTTCGTCATGTGGCCGTGGTCCCGCTCGGCGTCAGCAAGTACAACCCGGAACCAGAGATGCGTGAACACACCCGCGAAGAAGCTGCGGCCGTGATCGAACTGGTTCATTCGTGGCAGGGGCGTTTCCAGACGGTGCTCGGTCATCGAATGGTGTATGCGTCCGACGAGTACTACCTCATGGCCGGCATGCCCTTTCCACCGGGTGAGGACTACGAAGGTTTTCCGATGCACGAAGACGGTGTGGGCATGGCTCGTACCTTCGAGTGGGAGTTCACCGGTCGGCTGACCGAACCGACCGGACCACAGAGTGGATTTTTCGCTTCAGTGGACGGTGCGCCTGCCGCTGGATACCGAGCACCGCGAAATCCGGCCGGCGACACCGGTTTGAGAGGTGAATCCGATGCGGCCGAATCGACGTCGGTGCGGATCGTGCGTCGATCAGTGAGAAGTGATCGGATCGCAATACTCACGGGCGAGTACGGTGCTCGAGTGCTCGCGCCTCTGATTTCGCAACTCGACGTCCCCGGCGCGCGGCTGGTGACGGTACGCAACGAGTTCTTCGGTGGCAACACCGCCGTGACTGGCCTGATGGTCGGAGCCGATCTCGATCGCACCTTGGCTGGCGAACCAGAGGGTGATCGGTATCTCATTCCCGATGTGTGCCTGACAGAGGGCCGTTTCCTCGATGGGTTGTCGCCTGACGACCTGTGCCGCCCGGTCGAGATCGTTCCGACAGATGGCATCGCCCTACGACGACTGTTGGAGGCGGCGCGATGAGCGACGTCGATTCCAACGAAACATTGGAAGAAGCCTTGCCGGTGGTCGTCATCGTCGGACGTCCGAATGTTGGGAAGAGCACACTCTTCAATCGGATCATCGGCGAGCAATCGGCCATCGTCGAGGATCGTCCCGGAGTCACTCGGGATCGCAAGGAAGAAGAAGCCGAGTGGTTGGGCCAGCGCTTCATGCTCGTCGACACCGGTGGGTGGTTGCCCCAAGGGTCCGAACTCGATGCCAAGGTGAGCAGACAGGTCGAGGCGGCGGTGCGGGCGGCCGATCTCGTTCTCTTCGTGGTCGATGGTTCAGTCGGCGTCACCGACGACGACGAAGCGGTGGCCAACTGGATTCGTCGAGTGAAGCCTCCGGTACTTCTCGTCGTCAACAAAGCCGACAACGATCGACGGGAAACCGACCGATGGGAGTTCCTGTCACTCGGAGTCGGTGAGCCCTATCCCGTCAGCGCGCTGCACGGACGTCGAGCCGGCGACCTCCTCGACGAGGTTTGTTCACGCATCCCGTTCATCGAGGTTGTCGATGGCCCGTTCGGTGACGAGCCGATCCAAGTGGGCGAGCAAGGACCGCCGCGGGTGGCGCTGGTGGGACGTCCGAACGTGGGCAAGAGCACTCTTTTCAATCGACTCGTCGGAGAGGATCGTTCCGTCGTCCACGACATGCCCGGCACGACGCGTGATTCGGTTGACACGCTCGTCGAGACCGAAGATGGCCCGATCATCTTCGTGGACACGGCGGGTATGCGTCGCCGCTCGCGGATCGACGACTCGGCGGAGTATTACTCGCTCGTTCGCGCTCTTCGCTCGGTCGACGGCGCCGACATCGCCCTGCTGGTGATCGACGCGACCCAGGGGATCACCTCTCAGGACCAGCGCTTGGCCGAACGGATCGATGCCGCTGGGTGTCCGATCGTGATCGTCCTCAACAAGTGGGAACTCGTCGACACCGGCGAGGACCGCACCGACGTGGAGACCGAAGCGAAGCGCAAACTCGCATTCGTCGGCGAGGCTCCAGTGATCAAGATTTCCGCTCTCTCGGGCAAAGGTGTGCACAAGATCCGTCCTTTGCTGCAGGAGGCGATCACTCAATACCACCGGCGAGTGCCGACCAAGGACGTCAACAAGGTTCTCTCGGACGCGCAACAGCGACAGCCAGCCGGGGGCGGGGCAAAGGTGATGTACGCCGTTCAAGGAGCCACCGATCCGCCGACGTTCACTTTGTTCGTGAACCGAGATCTGCCACCGCCGTATCTGCGTTATCTCGAAAGGTCGATCCGGGAGGCTTTCGGATTCGGTTCCACTCCGATCAAACTGCGGGTTCGCCGTCGGAGCGAGTGATGCCGTACTGCGAAGAGTGCGCGAAGTACTGGACACCGAGCGCCATGCGATCTGACGGAACGTGCCCGACCTGTGGTCGAGAGGTCGTCGCGCCCGTGGTGGCAAGCACCACACCCGGATATCGCAAATTCACTGCCGAGAACCTGGATCTCAAACGGTTGGCCGCCGGAGACTCCGATGAGGTGCCGCGCGCGCCCTGGCATTTCAAACTGCTGGTGGTGGCCCTGTGTCTGTATCTCGGCTGGCGAATCGTCGACCTCTTCGTCTGACGAGAAAGAGCGGTAGAGTTCGACTCTCACATACGGGCTGTGGCGCAGCTTGGTAGCGCGCTTGACTGGGGGTCAAGAGGTCGCAGGTTCAAGTCCTGTCAGCCCGACCACGAGGCCGTCGCGGAATCCGCGGCGGCCTCTTCATTCGCATCGAGCCCCGTCGAAGGGGTCGCCGACTACCTTCTAGGTATGGCGTCCCCCCGAACATTGTCCGAGTCCGCGTCGAAAGCCCTACTGGCGGATTTCGGGGTTCCGATGGCCGCCGAACGTTTGGTGACCACCGCGTCGGACGCGGTCAGTGCCGCCGAAGAACTCGGCTATCCGGTCGTGGCCAAATTGTGCGGCGATGCCATCGCTCACAAGACCGAACGCGGACTCGTGCGTCTACGGCTGGCCGATGCCAACGCCGTGAGCGCCGCGACTGCGGAGCTTCTGGCCGCCGCTCGACCCGACGACGGAGAAGTTTCGGTTCTCGTGGCGCCCATGGTGAGTGGTCATCGCGAGCTCATCGCCGGCGTCGTTCGGGATCAGCAGTTCGGAGCAAGTGTGATGTTGGGGGTCGGTGGCATTCTGGCCGAGGCCGTAGCCGACGTCGTCTTCAGGCCCGCGCCACTCGATCGTCAGACGGCTCATGAGATGATCGAAGATCTCGCTACTCAACGTCTCCTCGGTGAATTCCGCGGAGAGGCGTCCGTCGATCGCGAGGCCCTTGTCGATGTGTTGGTCGGACTCGGGCGCGTCGCCGCCGAACGAGCCGAGGTGCGGAGTGTGGACGTGAATCCGCTGATCGTGCGCAGTGATGGTCGTCCGGTGGCCGTGGACGCTCTGGTCGAGCTCGGAGATCCCGAAAAGCAGACGTACACGTCGCGTCCTCGACCGTCCGATGCGCAATTCACAGCGCTGTTCGAGCCACGCGGCGTCGTGGTCACAGGGGCTTCGACCCATCCGGGCAAATTCGGATTCGTCTCCCTTCACAACATCCTCGCCGCCGGCTACAAGGGCTCGGTCCATGGAACGAACCGTCAGGGGGAAGTCGTCCTCGGCGTTCGAACGGTTGCCGACATCGAGGACTTGCCCGATGGAGAGATCGATCTCGTTTTCGTGTGCACACCAGCGTCGGCGAACCCGGATCTTCTGCGATCCTGCGCGCGCAAAGGAGTGAAAGCCGCTTTCCTGACTTCGGCCGGATACGGCGAGGCGGGAGAGGAGGGTCGGCAAGCCGAACGCGAACTCGTCGCGTTGGCCGACGAGCTCGGGATTCTTCTGGCCGGTCCGAATGGTCAAGGCGTCGTGAGCACCCCAGCTTCCTTGTGCGCACAGATCGTTGCTCCGTATCCACCGGCGGGAAAGATCGGAGTCGCCAGTCAGAGCGGAAACTTCGTCTCGAGTTTCATGAACTATGCGCGGGCAAGCGGAGTCGGCATCAGCCGCGCCGTGTCGGCTGGCAACGCGGCTGCAGTGTCGGTCGCCGACTACCTCGACTTCTACGCCGACGATCCGGCGACCTCGGTCGGCCTCGCGTACGTCGAGGGCATCACCGATGGTCGAGCGCTCATGGATCGCTTGGCCTCGGTGGCCAGGCGCAAGCCCCTTGTTCTCGTGAAGGGCGGGGCAACCGAGGGCGGCGCCAAAGCGGCCGCTTCGCACACGGGGGCATTGGCCGCCAACGACAAGGTGTTCGACGGATTTTGTCGGGCGGCGGGCATCACTCGCGCGGCCACTGTGGAAGAGGCTTTCGAGGCAGCGGCGACCTTCGCCACTCAACCTTTGCCGGCCGGACCGAACGTGGTGATCCTGACCACGGCCGGTGGATGGGGTGTCGTGACCTCCGACGCTCTCACACGAGAAGGTCGACTGGTGTTGATGCCGTTGCCCGACGATCTGCGTCGGGCGATCGACGAGAAGCTCCCACCCCGGTGGAGTAAGAGCAACCCCGTCGACTGTGCGGGCGGGGAGACCAGGGACACCATTCCTGAAGTTCTCGAATTGATAGCCGAACATCCTGACGTTCACTCGGTGATCTATCTCGGAATCGGGATCCAGGCCAATCAAGCGCGGTTGATGCGCGAAGGAGGCTTCTATCCAGATCACGGACTCGAGCGCATCGTCGCGTATCACGAGCGACAGGATCAGCGATTCGCAGAGGCGGCCGATGAACTGTCGCGTCGCACCGGAAAGCCGATTCTGGTGGCCACCGAACTGGCGATCGCCGATCCCGACAACCCTGGCCCGGCCACCGTCCGCGCAACGGGGCGGCTGTGCTATCCCTCCGGAAACCGGGCGGTCACGGCACTTGGCCATCTCTATCGTGCGGCCGAATTCCGACGGCGTCGAGGACGAGGATGAGCGAGAGGTCGCCGCGTCGCCGGCCACGGCCCGCGGCCGTGAACCCGATCGCCACCCTTCTTTTCATCGCCGCCTTCCCGACAGTGATCATGTTCGGTGTCTGGCGTTACGCGCAGTCGCAGGAGGGCGGACGACCACCGGGCCCGGACCGCGAAACACAGTTCGAGGCGTTCTCTCCGGTCACTCCGATTCTCTCGGCTCGACGGACACCGACCGTCCTCGCGCGAGAGACGTCGTCGACGGCTTTCGAACTCGCGTTGCGACCCTTGGGCGGAGCGGTGCTGCCGGGTTCGTGCGCAGGAGTTGCCGTCGATGGTGTCGTGGCCCTCGCCGACGGTCTCGATTCTGCAGTGACTCCGGCGAGCACGTTGAAGGTCATCATCGCCGCCGTTGCGCTCGACGTTCTCGGTCCCGATTATTCGTTCACCACCGAAGTTCGCGCCGAGATCGTTGGAGGAGTGGTCGGCTCGTTGTACCTCGTGGGCGGTGGTGATCCTCTTCTTGCTGCCAACTGGTATCCGGATGACGCGAACTTCAACCGCTTTCCGCAACAACCGGCGACCTCGCTCGATGCTCTGGCCGATGCGGTGGTGAAGGCCGGGGTGACCCAGATCGGTGGCAACGTCGTCGGCGATCCGAATCGTTTCGATCTCGAGTACTACCCGCCGACTTGGCCGGTGTCTTTTCGGGCCACCGAAGGTGGCCCGGTGGCCGGGTTGCTGGTGAACGATGGACGTGTCCGTAATCAGGGTGTCGTCGCCACGGATCCGGGGCTCGGAGCAGCGAGGGAATTCCTGCGACTCCTGCAAGAGCGCGGAGTCACGGTGGTCGGCCAGGCGACCTCTGGTCAGGTGCCGAGTGGGACGTCCACGATTGCTTCGGTGACGTCGGCTCCGTTGTCGGCCATCGTGGGGGAGATGTTGCAGAACAGCGACAACAACACTGCGGAAATTCTCCTGAAGGAAGTCGGTCTGA
>JBEGQB010000050.1:0-9520 GCA_041181165.1 Actinomycetota bacterium | reverse complement strand
GCCGCAACTCAAAAGTGCCGTGCCTTCAGTGGCGAACTCGACCCGGGCGCGCTTGGTTCGTGCATCGCGAACGAAGGCGTGGTACTCGATGTCCCGAAGGAGATTCGCCGCCACTCGGCGTGACCGACGTTCGATCGGATACTTGGCGATCACGACCCATGCTGCCGACGAGAGTTCGTCGAGCGCCCCGGACGCCCCCTCCTTCACGATTCGACCGCGGCGGATGGCGGTGGCGATGAGACCGGGAAGTATTCGCTGCACGACGATGCGGCAGGCAAGTTGGTCGCCTTTGGCGATTTCGGTGAGCCGGGACAAGTAGGCATCGCACTCCTCGTCGGTGGGCCCTTGCCCATAGCCCGAACGCTCGAGCACCTGATCCAGATGATGTACCGGAGTGCCGGGCAGGCCCCATTCATTGGCCCGGCGGATGTTCCGACGGCGGGACGCCAGGTCGGCCCAGTCGAGCCACAACCTCGTGGCAGTGGGCAGGCTCGAGCCGAACGGACTGGAGCCGGAGCGGTGGCCGAGTGCGCCGAGGCGTTGGGCGGCCAAAGACGTGTGAGTGCTGGATTCGGTCATGGGGCCAGCGGAACTCATGGCCCTCTCTTCACAACGGAGCACCGCACAGTGACTCGACCGGTGAGACCTGCGGTGAGATCGACGAGTTCTGATCACCTCATGTTCTTGCGATTCGTCATCGCTGTGGTCGTGTTCGCAGTATCGACGCGGGTGTTGATCGAACTGCTCGTGCCAGGTGGCAAGATCGCTCCATGCGGATCACCTTGCCCTCCGGAACATCGGCCGAAGTACAAACCGTCCCGGGTGCCACCCGAGGTCTCGTGGTCATCCCCGACATCTTCGGCCTGCGTCCATTGTTCGACGATCACGTCGCTCGTTTCGCGACTGAATGGCGAATGACGACGATTGCCGTGGATCCCTTCCCCGGTCTGCCTGCCGACATCGACATCGACGGACGGTTCGCGGCAGTGAGCAAACTCCGCGACACCGACAAGTTCCGCGATCTGCGTGAGGCCGCGAGTACGACAGGGTGTACTTCGGTCGGGCTCATCGGCTTCTGCATGGGTGGCATGTACTGCTTCAAAGCCGCTTCGATGAATCTCTTCGATCGGATCGCGAGTTTCTACGGGATGATCACGCTTCCCGAGGCTTGGCATGGAGAGGGTCAGGGGGAACCCCTCGACCATCTGGCCACCGGCGACCCGTCACGCGTGTTGGCGGTGATCGGTGGGAAGGACACCTGGACCCCACCGGCCGACGTGGACAAACTGCGCGGCACGGGTGTCACCGTGGCCTTCTACGGTGAGGCCGATCACGGTTTCGCGCACGACACGGCACGACCCGCGCATCGCGTCGATGACGCAGCCGACGCCTTCAGCCGGGCGCGTGAATGGTTGTCAGCGAGCGCGTAGTTCGAGGCGGTCGCGAAGGATGATCTTGTAGCGACGCTCGTGCTGCTCGATCCAGCCGAGGCGGATGAAGCTGCTGATCGCTTTGTTCACGCGCTCGCGAGACGCACCGACCATGCCGGCGAGTTCTTCTTGGGTGACGGGCAGAACGAACTCGTCGTTCTTTCCGGCCAATTCGAGAAGGCGCTTTGCCGTACGGCCGGTGACGTCGAGGAACACCGAATCGGCGAGAGCACCATCCATCACGCGCAGACGCTCGGCGAGCATGCGCACGATGCCGCGGAACACGCGGGGATTGCCGTCGAGGAGTTCTTGTACGGGGTCGTAGGGGATCTCGAGCACTTCACTCGGCTCGATGGCTCGCGCCATGGCTGAACGCGGACCTTCGTCGAGGAGTCCCATTTCGCCGAAGAGATCTCCGGCCTCCATGAGGGCCACCATGCTCTCGCGCTTGTCGAGTTCGTTGGCGATCGCAATGGCGATGCGACCTGACAAGACGATGTACATCGACTCGGCTTCTTCACCGGCTTCGAAGAGGTGGTCACCACGTGACAGCACTCGCTTGCGGCCGAGGCCTCCGATGCGGGCGAGATCTTCCGACGGCGCATCGCCGAAGAAGTCGGTCCGGGCGAGAACGTCCTCGTAGGCCATTGCGCTGAACGGTACTACCCTCATCGGTCATGGCGAAGTCCGAGTCGAAGAAAGTTGCCGGCTCGGTGTGGACCATCGTCGTTGCTGGTGGTTCGGGTCGTCGATTCGGTTCGCTGAAGCAATATGCCGAGTTGGGTGGTCGCCGGGTTCTGGACATCTCCGTCGATACGGCTCGCCGGTGTACCGACGGTGTGGTGCTGGTTGTGCCAGCCGAAGATGCCGCCAGTGAAGGCGGCGTGGCCGGTGGCCCTACCCGTACGGCAAGTGTTCGTAACGGGTTGGCTGCTGTTCCGGCCGATGCATCGGTGATCCTGGTGCACGACGCGGCGCGACCTTTTGCTTCGGATCATCTGTACGAGTCGGTGATCGCAGCCGTGGCCGACGGCGTCGATGGCGCAGTGCCTGGTCTGCCGGTGACCGACACTGTGAAGATGATCGAAGTCGTGGAAGCCTCCACTCTCGGCAGCCAAGCCGGGGGAGCGATCCCCAAGGTCGTCGGCACTCCGGATCGGGCGACTTTGGTGGCCGTGCAGACCCCGCAGGCATTTCGAGCCGATGTGCTTCGTCGTGCGTACCTCACGCAGATCGACGGCACCGATGATGCATCGTTGGTCGAATCGATCGGCGGTACGGTCGTGGTGGTGCCCGGTGAAGTCGACAATCGCAAGATCACTCACCCCGAAGACCTCGAGTGGGCCCGCCAGTACCTGGCTTCGCAGGAGCCGCGATGAGCCGCCTCGACATTCGCGTGGGTCAGGGCTTCGACGTCCATCGCTTCAGCGACGACTCGACACGTCGTCTCGTGCTCGGTGGAGTCATCTTCAGCGGTGAGCGTGGCCTCCACGGCCACAGCGACGCCGACGTGATCGCGCATGCCGTGGCCGACGCCCTCCTCGGTGCCGCTGGTCTGGGCGACATCGGACAGCACTTTCCCGACACGGATCCGAAGTGGAAAGGCGCCGACTCACTCGGTCTTCTCGGAGAAGTCGCACGCATGCTCGCCGTCGAAGGATGGTCGGTCGGCAACGTCGATTGCAGCGTGGTGTGTGAGGAGCCGAAACTCGCCCCTCATCGCGACGAGATGCAAAGCAATCTCACTCGAGTCGTGGGTGCTCCCGTCACGGTGAAAGGACGGCGCGCCGAAGGACTCGGTGCGCTCGGACGACGAGAAGGCATCGCGTGCTGGGCATCGGCAGTGATCATTCGCACCTCGGGACGGGAGTAAACGTGGCCAGTCGTAGTTCGGGAGCGGCGGGCCGTGGCCGTCGGGGTGGTGCGCCTAGTTCGCGCGGTGCTGGGCGGACCGGCCCGGTGAAACCAGCGGGCAAGGGCGCGCGCAATCAACGACGAGACGGTGAATCGCGTGGTGGCCGTCCCGGGCATCCGGGTCAGCCAGCCGGCCGCGGCAAAGGACGCGCCACTGCACTCGGTTCGAGTCGCGACAAGCGATCGGATGAGCGCGACGATCTTGGTGGCACTCAGGTCGAGGGCCGACAAGCGGTGCGCGAGCTTCTGATCGCCGGACGACGACGGGTGCACGAAGTCTGGATCGCGAACGATCGCGATGCGAGCGACATCGTGGAGGACATCGTCGAGTTGGCACGGGCCAATCGTGTTCCGATCGTCGAAGTGAGTCGTAAGAAACTCGACTACGCGGCCCGCAGTGAAGCACCACAAGGAGTTCTGGCGCGAGCCGACGCGCTCATGCCGGTTCCTTTCGATGCCTTGGTGAAGCGACGTCCGGGTAAACCTCCGTTCCTGGTGGCCGTGGACGGTGTGACCGACCCGGGCAACCTCGGAGCACTGTTGCGGTGCTGTGATGGAGCCGGGGTGGACGGGGTCGTCCTGCCGCGTCACCGTTCGGTGCATGTGACCCCGACGGTTGCCAAAGCATCGGTAGGAGCCTGCGAGCACGTGCCCATGGCGCTCGTGGGTGGTTTACCAACTGCGTTGGCCAAGATGCGCGACGCCGGGATTTGGGTCGTCGGTCTCGACGACGCCGCCGACAAATCACTTTTCGATCTCGGCGAACTCGCCGCCGAGGGGATCTGTCTCGTGATGGGGGCCGAAGGCGCCGGCTTGTCGCGTTTGGTTCGTGAACGCTGTGACGTGATCGTGAGTATTCCGATGCGCGGCCGATTGAGTTCACTTAACGTCTCGACGGCCGCTGCTTTGGCCACCTACGAAGTGGCGCGACACCGTCGATAGATGGTCGGCGTTGCGAGTCGATCCGCCAAGAAGAGATATCGCATCATCTTCTGGGCGCAGCGCGAGGTTGTTGGCTGCCGAAGGCTCGGAATGCGAGACGTTCGATGTTGCCGCGTTCTGGGCCTACGGGGCGGCGCAGGTATCGCTCTCGGCACTGCCACCGCCGAGCGGAAGTTGCTCGATGAGCATCTTGTCGGATTCAGCAAGATAGTCACCCTGGTAGAAGCAATGCGCGTAGAACACGTATTGCGGCGATGCACTGCCCGACCACTTCTCGAAGTCGAAGTCTGCCGGGATCTGCGGATTCGGTGTTCGTAGATCGAGGATGGCCACATCGAGTTGGGCGCCAACGACGTCGGACTGTGCGTTCGGAGGCGGAACTCCCACTGAAGTCGCGATCACTGTGCCCTTGGTGAGCCAGACGCCCGGATTGGAGAAAGTCTCACGACTGTCCTTCTCCCGAGCCTCGCCAAGGGGATCGAGTAGTGCCGACTTCACCTCGGGTGAAGGGTCGTGCATCTTCGACAGTCGCAGCATCAGACCGCACGGGTGCACGATGTTGAGGCCGAACAGGTACGCGCCCGACTTCAAGAACTGCCACGCGCCGGTGACGTACCCGTCGAAGGGCATGGTGACCGTGAGCCCGGTCGGGTAGGGATCGTCAGGGCCACTCCAACGGAAGGTGCCGTTGACGAGGTACTCACCGTCGCGCGCCTGACCCGGCACGAGCTTCGACTTCACCGTGCTGAGGTCCATGAGTGAACCAGCGTCGATGAGCGGCGTGGGACATTCTGGTACGGGACCTGTTGGCACATAACTCGCCGATGATTCGTCCCATGACCATGACGTCGGTTGGGCGGGTTCGCTCGAGGCCGTTGTTTCAGCGGTGGTGGTTGTCGCCTCACTGGTGTCGGAGTCGTTCTCCGATGTCGAACCACAAGCAGTGACCCCGATAACAGAAACCATGAGCAACGCGGACATCGACCGGCGACGCATGAAAATAAGCGTAGTCGTAGTCGAGAAGACGATACGGACGTCGAGGAGACCCTCGTCGGCTCACCCTCAGGAACCCCGTCACTTCGATGAGCCAACCTCGGTCCCTGGGGTCGATGGCTGAACACCGCGTTGCGGTCCGCACTAGCCTGACGACCGGCGTTCCGCCTCGTGGTACTGGCTTGCGAACCACGTTTCGGTCCATCCCCTGCCGGGTTAGCTCAGTGGTAGAGCAACCGCCTTGTAAGCGGTAGGTCGTGGGTTCAATCCCCACACCCGGCTCCAGTCAGTCGATGGCGCGGCGCACGCGGGCAATCAACATCTCGAGTGCACGTTCGTTGAGCCCGCCTTCGGGGAAGATCACATCGGCGTGTCGCTTGCTCGGTTCGATGAATTGCTGATGACTCGGCCGAACCGTGGCCATGTATTGAGCCATGATGCTGTCGGGAGTACGACCCCGATCCTGTACGTCGCGCTGCAGACGTCGGATGAGTCGCACATCGGCATCGGTATCGACGAAGACCTTGAGATCGAAGTTCTCCCTCAACTGCTCGTCGTACAGAGCGAGAATTCCCTCGAACACGATGACTCTGGTGGGTGCCACCGTCACCACGGAAGCGGAGCGATTGTGATTCGCGTAGTCGTACACCGGCACCTCGATCGTTCGGCCGCCCAGAAGTTCGGACAACTGTCGATTCATGAGGCCCCAGTCGAAGGCGTCCGGATGGTCGTAGTTGGCTCGGGCGCGCTCTTCGAAGGGTTGGTGGTGCCGCTCGACGTAATAAGCGTCCTGCTTCAGAACCGCAAGATGTTGGGGACCGATGAGTTCGGCGAGTCGTTCGGTGACTGTCGTCTTGCCCGAGCACGTGCCACCAGCCACGCCGATCACGAAGGGCCGCCCGTTGTCCCTGCTCACCGCCCCGAGAGTATCCGTCGGGACGGACACCTCTTATATGTGGGGGTGCTTGTAAATGGGCACCCGGAACGGGCAGGCTTTACCAATGGCTCTGACCGACCGCGAGAAGGCGATCATCGACTTCGAGCGAGGTTGGTGGACCGAGGATGGCGTGAAGGACCTCATGCTCCGCGAGCGCTTCGATTGCTCGGCCGACGATTACTACAGCGAGCTCAACCGTCTGCTCGATGCCCCTGAGGCGCTCGAATACGACCCGCTGGTCGTGCGCCGTTTGCAAAGGGCGCGTGAACGACGACGCAAAATGCGGCTCGATGGTTCCACCGAATCTGGAGGTTTGCAGGCATGAGTGACGAACAGCCCACCGGTTCCCGTGCGCGTTCCACCCAGCCCGGCGTGGGTGTTTCCACCACTTTGGGCATCATCGTGGCCGCCATCGCCGTGCTTCTCGGATTCCTGATCCTGCGCGACATCAATCGCGATCGCGACTCATCGGTCTCGCCTGGTCCGGTGTCGAGTGAACCCATGACCACCGAACCCGGAATCTCGGATTCCACGCTCGTTCCGATGGACACCACGACACTTCCTCGCACTGGCTACAAGGTTCTCGTCGCCAACGGCTCGGGAATCTCGGGCACCGCTGGGCAGATGAGTACCGCCCTTCAGGCGCAGGGATTCGTCGTGGTCACGCCGGCCACGAACGCCGCCGAGACCGTCGGCAAGCAGTCGATCACTGTCGTCTATTACGTGCCGGGTTACGAGTCCGGTGCAGCGGCGGTTTCCCAGGTTCTCGGTGGGGTGGCCACCCAACCGGTGGCGTCGCCACCCCCGGTCGAGTCGGGTGACCTCGGCGAGGCCACGGTTCTCGTACTTCTCGGAACCGATCTCGCCGGCAAGTTGTTGCCGGGGGCCCTCCCGACGGCCGACCCCACCGCCGCTACGACCACCGCCGGCTGACGGCGAGTTCTATCGGCTCACCCGACAGTCGTCGTCAGTAACCCGCGCGCGATTTCTTCGATGCACATCCGTGGCTCGGTGTGGGAGCGTTCGGCACCGAACCGCGACTCGAGGTCGAGCACCCCACGGTTCAGTAACGCGTAGTCGTCACTCTCCTTGGCGCTGGCATCGACTCTGCCCACGATGGCCGCCACCGGTGTTCCGAGTTCGGCACACAGTTGGGCAACTCCGCCCACGACCTTTCCCTCGAAACTCGTGATGTCGAGTTGTCCTTCACCGGTGATCACGAGATCGGCGGCTCGGATCCGATCGGCGAGGTCGACTTCATCGGCCACCATGTCGAAGCCGGGAATCAGCCGACCACCCAGAGCCACGAGTCCTCCGGCGAGGCCGCCGGCTGCACCCGACCCCGGCACGCGCGACACGTCGACCCCGTACTCCTCTTTGTACATCTGCACGAGTCGTTCGAGTCGTCCCTCGAGCATCCGCACTTGTGAGGAGGTGGCGCCCTTCTGTGGGGCGAAAACACGCGCCGCATCGACGAACAATGTGTCGACGTCGCAAGCGACCACGAACTCGATCGCACGTAGTCGAGCCGGCGCGTGGATCGCCCGCACTGCACCGAGTCCGCCATCGGTGGTCGCCGATCCACCCAAGCACACGAGGATCCGTTCGGCGCCCATGTCGAGCGCACGATCGATGAGTTCACCGGTACCGGTGGTGGATGCGGCAACTGCATCGTTGCTTTCGGGACCTCCGACGAGAGCGAGACCGGATGCTTGCGCCATCTCGATCACGGCGGTGCCCCGATGGAATCGCCAGTGAGCCTCCACCGGATCACCGAGTGGTCCGGTCACGGTGTTGGAACGATTCGGTCCACCGAGCGCGTCGAGAGTTCCCTCGCCACCATCGGCCAAAGCCACTTCGTCGCATTCGATCCCGAGCTCCCAACACGCATGCCCGATCGCCCGGGCCACCTCGGCTCCGGTCGCGGTGCCCTTGAACTTGTCGACTGCGGCCAGAACGCGCACATCAACAGTCTTGTCGTTGAACTGGCCACACGATGTGGTGATTCCCGACTCGCTCGGTAGGGTTTTGGTCATGTCCGTGACCGTGCGCATTCCCACGACCCTTCGCCCCCTGTCGGGTGGCAACGCCACCGTTCAAGTGGAGGGAGGCACGTTGCGTGAAGTGCTCACCGCGCTCGATACCGCGCATCCCGGGTTCAAGGATCGCTTGTTCGACGAGCAGGGCAATCAGCGCCGATTCGTCAACTTGTTCGTTGCCGATGACGACGTTCGTTATCTGCAGGGTTTGGATACCCCGGTTCCGTCCGGCGAGACCGTGAGCATCATTCCCGCGGTTGCTGGCGGCTGATCAGGCCGGCAGAAGTTCGAGGAATTCGGCCCGACGCTTCGGGCCCATCGGTGGTTCAGCGGGCCGATTGTCGCGGTCTTGCCACACGGCGAACACTCGGTTCATGACTTCGGGGTCCTTCGTCATCGCGTCCGGAGCGGTGAGGAGGTTCAGGTTTCGCATGAACGCACGCAACACCACCGGATCGGTGCGAAGCGCCGGTAGGAGTCCCTCACGTAGAACCGAGCGCATGAAGGTCTTGGGATCCGAGGTGTCGCCGTCGGGATCGTCGCCCTTCAGAAGTGCACTCGACACCCGACGCGCTTCGGCGTCCTGTTCCACGCCGGCGCGGTACCACGGCATGATTTCACGGTTGATGGCGGCGTCGTAGTCGACGGCCAGTCGAACCCAATCGCCCTCGAAAGAGTCGAGGACTTCGCTCATGAGGTGAGCTCCCCAGTATCCGATCGAGCAGCCGCGTCCGTACAAGGGATTCGTGCAGATCACCGCATCGCCGACCGGCAGCATGCCGAGGACGAGCGGTTGCCCGTTCGCGACGTACTCGCGATGGCGATTGAGCAAGCCGGCCATCACGTACACACCATCGATGATGGGTTCGGCGCGCCCGTCGAAGTACGGAGCGGTGGCCACGAGTTGACGCGCTGCAGCATCGAAGGTTGCCGCATCGCCGAGCCGCGTGCGGAGCTCGGTGTCGTCGGTGGGTGCAGCGAGAGTGATGGAGAACGTGTCGTTGTCGCCCACGAACACGCCGTACTTGATGTAACCGAGGTCCCCACCGATCGGACCATTGCGCGGCGGATACGAAAAGCCGGGCTTCAACCGATAGAAGCGCGACGCGTAGACGATGCCGGTGTCCTCCACGAATTCCTTCACCGGCCCGACACCGAGTTCGTCGAGCCATTCCGGCAGAGCCGAACGTCGACCAGTTGCCACGACGACGAGATCGCCGGTCAGTGACGAACCGTTCTCCAGCCGGATTCCGTTTACGCGCGGG
>JBEGQB010000049.1:0-9737 GCA_041181165.1 Actinomycetota bacterium | reverse complement strand
GCTCCACGACGTGACAGTCCAGCTTCCCGGCGGTCGCGAGCCGGACAGCGATGAGGTCGAGGTCATCGCCGCCCGCGAATGGTCGCGCCAGTGACCAGAATCGGTCATCACCTGCGACGGCGGCGCGATGCTCTCGGGCCGCTGAGCCGTCGCCCGGTCACGCTCGAGACCACGTCACCCCTGCAACCCGCTCCTCCGAGAATGGCCCCAATATGAAGTCACTCCGCACCCCCGACGAACGATTCGCCGACCTCGACGGCTACCCGTTCGCGCCGAATTACGTCGACGTTCCCGCGGATCCGGACGGCACCGAGGAGGGAGGAGCCCCTCAGCGTTCGATGAAGGGTCGCACTTCCACTTTCCGGTTGCAGGCCTTCGAACCCGCAGTGGCCAGCCGAACTGCCG
The DNA here is from genome assembly GCA_041181165.1 of Actinomycetota bacterium. Taxonomy (GTDB): domain Bacteria; phylum Actinomycetota; class Acidimicrobiia; order Acidimicrobiales; family Ilumatobacteraceae; genus Casp-actino8. The sequence goes on along the minus strand of JBEGQB010000049.1, from coordinate 9,332 downwards.
TCTCGTGATCGGCGACCTCGACGATCCAGAAGCCGCTCATGTATTCGGAGGTCGGATGAAGAGGACCATTGGTCACGAGAGGCTCGCCGCCACGGTTGTCGACGACCACCGAGCGATCCGGTCCCATGATTCCGGCGGCCATCACCCAGTGCCCGTTGGCCTGTAGACCTTCATTGAATGCGTCGATGGCCTGCATTTCGTCGGGGTTGCCCGAATTGGTGTGGGTATCGATGACTGCCATCAGATAACGCATGGGATCCTCCTTCGTTCCGACATCGGGAATGGCTCGACCGAGTTCGCCGTATGACCACTTTTCCGGTTGGCCCAGGGAAGTAGCAACTGTCACGGTCGCTCTGCTTGGCATATCTAGCGATGAGCCGTATTCTTCAAGCATGGCTCAGAAAAAGACCACCCCCACCACCGAAACCCCCAGCACACCGTCGGCCAAGTCGCCGGCGGCCTTGATCGCCAAGGTCAGCGCTGTCCTGAACCCCGAGTTCGCCCGTCAGGCGATCCTTGGCAATCTCGACAAGGGCAACAAGGCCACCTTGGCCCGCCTCGAGAAGGTCTCCGAGGTCGTCAGCCGTGTCGTGCCCGCCACCCCGGAGCTCCCGAAGTTCCCGCGAGTCGAGGCCGCCATCAAGTCGAACGTCGAGTTCGCCAAGAAGGTTGCCCGCCAGCAGGTTGAGTTCGCCGGTCAGGCCGTCCGCACTCTCGCCAAGACCTCGGCGAAGTAACCCGTCGCGCGGCATGGCCGACGATTGGGAAGGTCGCCTCGGCGCCTTGGGTGCAGCAATTCGTCAGCAACGACAGTTGGCCAAGATGAGTCTTCGCCAACTGTCGGAACTGGCACAAGTGTCGAACCCCTACCTCAGTCAGATCGAGCGGGGTTTGCACGAGCCGTCGGTTCGAGTCGTGCGATCGATCGCCCGAGCACTGAATGTGTCGGCCGAAGAGCTACTCGATCAGGCCGGCATGCTCGATGAAGACGAGGCGAATTCGGTCGATACCGAGCAGACGATCCGACGCGATTCGCGTCTGACCGAAGCGCAGAAAGAAGCTTTGATCGGCGTGTATCGGAGTTTTCTCTCGAACCCGTAATCGCTCGGGACCAACGTCACCGATGGGCGATTCCGACATCGTCTCTCCGCGAACCATTGTCAGACTCTGCGGCAGGCTTCCCGGAGGTAACCACATGTCGGAACTCACGCAGCGAGAACTGGTCGAGCACCTCGTAGCCGACCGTCGGCTCACGCAGGCCGAAGGCGATGAAATCCTGAACGCTCCACGCATCGTGTTGTCGTTTCGGGAAACCGTTTCGTATCTGGCCGCAGTGATCATTGCCGTTGGTCTCGTGCGGCTGGCCGTGGCCCTTTTCGACGAGGCATCCGAAGTTTTGATCGCCGTCTTGCTCTACGTCGTGAGTGCGGTGGCCGGTTTCGTGAGTTATCGCTTCGAGAAGAAGTCGGGATGGCGCATGAATGCCGGAGAGATCCTGGAGATGGCAAGTGTCGGTGCGTTCGTCGGCGCTGGAGCACTGTTGCTCGTCAACGCGGATGTCGAGGCGGCATGGATCGCAGTGGCGGCTGGAACAGTGGGTGCTGCTTGGTCTCTCGTCAGGCTCCCGTCGTCCCACTTCGGGGCGAGTATCACCATGGTTCCTTCAGCCATAGCCGTGTGTGCCGGAACCATCGAACTCCTCGACATCGATTCCGGCCTCACGGCTCTTCCGTTTGCCGTTACCGGATGTCTGCTCATCGCACCCGGACAGGGACGCGTCGGGTTCTCGGTTCTCTTACGTGTTGCCGGTACCGCGATGATCGTGATTGCAACTCCAGGATTCGTGGCCGAATACGACGGCATCAACGGCCTCCTGCCGGCCTTGGTGGTCGGGTGTCTGCTTTTCGCCACTGGTGTGCAGTGGTCGAGGCTCGAGCAAGTTGGCGGAGGTGCCCTCGTGATCGTGATCTCGGTTGCTGCGTTCATCTTCCAGAACGTCGACAACGATGTGCTTCAAGGCGTTCTCGTCGCTTTGGTTGGAATCGCTGCACTTGGAGGGTCCACACTCGTGGTGCGGCGCCATCAGAGGGCGTATGTCACCACCACTGGTGCGTGATCCGACCACCGCTCCGCGTACGACGGCGCGCGATCCACGGCGGTCTCCACGGCGCAGTCGGCGAGTCCGGGTGTGGCGATGTGGTAATCGATGCGCCAGCCGGCGTCGGTGTCGAAGGCCTTGCCGCGCCACGACCACCACGAGTACGGCCCGGGCCCATCACCACTGAGTTGGCGGGCAACGTCGATCCATCCGTGTTCGTCGAAAAGCTCGTCGAACCAGGCGCGTTCCTCGGGGAGAAAACCCGCACTCTTGAGGTTGCCTTTCCAGTTCTTCAGGTCGACCTCACGGTGGGCGACGTTGAGATCACCGGTGAGGAGCACATGACGCTTCGACTTCCTGAGCGCCTGTAGCCGCACGGTGGCCGCGCGCAGGAACGCGAGCTTCTCCGACATCCGTTCGGGGCTCTCGGCATCGCCGGTGTGGACATAGGCCGAGATCACCGTGAGTCCCTTGCCATCGGGGGTGTCCAGATCGGCCTCGATCCAACGACCGGAATCGGAGAACTTCGTGCGATCGGTGGCGTGCTGTTTCAGACCTGATCGGGACGCGTTGATCGGCTTCTTGGCCGCCACCGCCACACCCGCCCGCCCCTTCTGTTCGCATTCGTCGTGGGCGATCGACCATTTCGGCCCGGTCACACTTCTCACGAGGTCGGCCACGAGGTCGTCGGGGGCACGGACTTCTTGCATGGTGATCACATCGGGTTGACGTTCGGCGATCCAGCCGGCGATCCCGTTGTTCACCGCGGCACGAATGCCGTTCACGTTCACGGTGGCGACGGTGATCTTGGTTTTGCGAGCCATCGACGCAAGGTTGCCACACACTTCGGCGTGAAGCCCAAGCGTCGCTCGTGAGTGGCAATCTTGCCGGTATGGATGTGGACACCAACGGACCAAGGTCACCCCTCAATCGCGACCGTTCGTTCCTGAGCGGTCCCCGGCTTCGACGCCGGGAACTCCGCACGGTGACACGGGTGGTTCGCGAGATGCTCCGTGGTTTTCGTCGACTGCATTTCGTCGGGCCGTGTGTGACGGTCTTCGGCTCGGCTCGTGTCCGGGAGGGCGACGCCGAGTACGAACTCGCTCGTGAGGTCGGGGGAGCACTGAGTCGTATCGGCTTCACGGTGATGACCGGTGGTGGCCCCGGGGTCATGGAAGCGGCCAATCGCGGGGCCAAGGAGGCCGGTGGTCACAGCGTCGGATGCAACATCGAACTCCCGCACGAACAGATGCCGAATCCGTACCTCGACATCAGCGTCGACTTCTCGTACTTCTTCGTCCGAAAGGTGATGTTGGTGAAGTACTCGTACGCCTTCGTGGTGATGCCCGGTGGTTTCGGCACCGTGGACGAACTCTTCGAGGCACTCACTCTCATCCAGACGGGAAAGGTCAGCAATTTTCCCGTCGTACTCATGGGGACCGAATTCTGGGGTCCGCTTCTGCAGCAACTGGACGAAATGGCCGACGAGGGCTTGATCTCACCCGGTGATCTCGATCTCCTCTTGACCACCGACGAAATCGAAGAAGCCATCCACCACATCACGGAAAATTCCGTGGAGCGCTTCCGGCTTTATCGGAAATTGCGACCGATTGCGGCCATCGGCGAACAAGTACGATGAGAAGTGCTTTGTTCGTCGGATTTTTCTGAACGAAGGCCAGGTGTCGTGAATCGCATGCTCATTCCGGAACTTTCTCCCAAGCAAGAACTCGTACTTCTCGCCCGCACCCTCTGGCGCGAGGGATACAACGATCACCTGGCCGGTCACATCACGGTCAACCTCCACGACGGCACTCTTTTGTGCAATCCGTGGCCGTTGCTCTGGAACGAGTTCCGCACCGACGACGTGATCCGTATCGACCTCGACGGAAAGTTGGTCGAGGGTGGTTGGCAGGTTCCTCCCGGAATCCCATTGCACCTCGAACTCCACAAGGCCCGTCCGGGTGTGGAGGTCGCGCTTCACAACCACCCGCTCTTCGGCACGGTGTGGGCCGACATGGGGGAAATCCCACCGGTCCTCGATCAGTCCTCGGCTCTTGGTGGTGGACGGCTCGCACTCGTCGCCGAATACGACGGAGCGGTCGACGATCCCGGTAGTGCGGCCAAAGCCGTGGCCGCCATGGGCGATGCCGAACTGGTTCTGCTGGCCGGTCATGGCGTGTTCGTACTGGGCAATTCCGTGCGAGCCGTCCACCAACGAGCAGTCGCCCTCGAACAGCGTTGCCAGCGGGCCTGGCACGTCAAGGTGGCCGGCGGATCCATGAAATCGGTGTTGCCGGCGTGGTACCTCGAACGTATGGAAGCGTCGAGTGGGGACCGCTTCATCGGATTCTGGGAAGCGATGGTCCGCCAAGAACTGCGCGCCGATCCGTCCTTGCTCGACTGATTTTCGTCCATCGTCCAGAAGTACTCTCGACTCGGCGGGTCGGCCGTCCTCGAGGAGGAATCATGGAAGAGAACTTCTACAGCGTGAGTTCATCGCTCGGTTCGATCACGACACTCGATGTCGCCGCCATGGAAACCATCTACCGTCTCGAGTGCAGTGGTGAGCAGTTCTACAACCTGCTCGCTGACCGGATCGACAACGCCGAAGCGGCTGAGTTGCTCCGTCGAAACGGACGTGAGGAGATGGCTCATGCCCGCCGGATCGCCAAGGCTCTGTCGATCCGGTTGGGTCGCGACTGGGAACCGTCAGCCGAGGTCTCGACACTTCTGCCGATACCGATGCCCGATCACGTGACTCCTGATCTGTTCCGCGGGATCGTGCAGGGTGAGCTCAACGGCGATGCCGGATACCAGGCATGGGCCGACAAGGAACAGGATCCCGAAGTCGAGAAGCTGCTCCGACTCAACGGACGCGAGGAGACGATCCACGCCGAGCGCGTGCGAAAGGTGCTCGAGATCCTCGGAGCGTGATCACTCGTCGACGTGTTTGAACGTCGACGGAATGTCGATCGAACCGTGACGATGAAGAAACTTCCAACGTCCGTCCTCGAGTACGAGTTCGTCGTGATGGCGTCCCATCATCGTGAGAACCGGTTGCCCGTCGTCCCCTCGATGGACGACGGTCCACATGACCTGCGAGGTCGCGCGATCACCCGTCGGGTCGATCGAGATCTGTGGGCTGCTCACGATGTGCCGGGATCGGCCGACTCGGCCTTCCATGGTGCGCTCCATCAGTTCGCGGATCGCTGACCGCCCGGTGGCTTTGCCCATCGGGCCGAGCGCGATCGAACCCTCGGTCGCGAAGAGTTCGGCATAGCGAACGAAGTCGCCATCGTCGAGCGCGAGGCCGTAGTCGATGAAGAGCTGCTGGATCTCCTGGAGTGCCTCGAGGCGGGCCAGACGCGCATCGAGTGATTCGCTCATGCTGCGATGGTAGATCGGTGGCTCAGCGGGATCGTTCGAGTTCGTAGAGAAGAACCCCGCCACCACGCCTCACCCATAATCCGGCCCCTGCTTGGATGAAGTGACGTTCGAGGTGGTCGCGATACCAGGCGCCGGTGCGATGGTGAACTTCCATGTCGGTTGCTTCCGGGTCGACCACCGATCGGAAGTCGGCGGTCGTGGGCACTTCGAGGTAGAGGAGATGCCGGCAGGCCTTGGCGATGTTGTCGATCGCGCGACCAGCACTCTGATCGTCGGGATATTGCAACACTCCGTGGCAGACCACGAGGTCGTGGACTCGTGGTGGTGTCCACTGAGAGATGTCACGGTGTTCGTGCCCGTACTTCACGCAGGCGTATTCGCTCACGTCGATCGACGTGACTCTCACCCGGGGGTGGTTGTCGCGGTACCAGTCGCGCCACAGACCAAGGCCGGCACCCACATCGAGCACCGACTTCGGGGCGACGCCCCACCAGGCCGCCATGCCGTGAACCGCCGACGCTAGATGGGCGATGGCCCGCCGATCGTGAACTCCGCCCTTGCCGTAGAAGCGTTTGTAGTACTCGGCACCGAACTCATCGCGCGTCATTGCTCTCCATCCTGCGTGATTCTGGTGGGCTTTCTTCACCTATACGGTGAAAAATCCTCACCAGAATCACAAGGGTGGTGCCGATGTCAGACAGAGACGGGGAACACCGGCGGTTGGGCGCCTTCGAGTCCGCTCGGAATCGGATGGGCGAAGTCCGGGTATCGACGCTGGGCTTGCTGACGGAACCTGGTGGTCGAGTGCACCGGATCGCGGTCGAATTCGGGGATCACCTTGTTGCCGAAGACCTCGAGCATCTCGAGGACTTCGTCGTGCGTGTAACCCTCGTCGGGTACACCGAAGGCGACCTGATCGCAGCCGACGCTCTGATAGCGGACAAGCTGCTCACAGACTTCTTCCGGGTTGCCACAGAGCATGTAGCCACCTTCGATCGCCATGTCGAGCATCTCGTCGGTCCACTCGACCTTGATCGGTGGAGTGGGCCAGACCCGCGCATCGGGTGACTTCGGCATCGTGTCGTGATACAGGTTGACCATCGTGACGCGATACCCGGTGCGCTTCTTGGCGATTTCGCGTGCCCTATCGCGATCCTCGAGGCAGATGCACGCATTGGTCATCATCACGTTGTTGTTGCGGTACTGACCGATCTGATCGACCGGGTTGTCGATTGCTTCCTTGTAGGCCTGGATCCGACCTTTCAGATTGTGAATCGGTTCGAAATTGAAAGCGATGGCGCCGATCCCGTGCTGGGCAGCCTTGGTGTAGGTCTCGACGTTTCCACAGGCGACCCAGATCGGTGGATGGCCGTGCCCGTAGGGCTTGGGGAGAATGTTGTGCGGCGTGGGCACCGAGAAGTGTTTGCCGACGAAGTCGTAATCCTTTTGCTCCCACATTCGCGGGATCTCATGGATGACTTCATCCCACATCGCCTTGGTCTCGCTGGTGGGCAGCCCGTTGAAAGTCGCCACCTCGTGGCTGCCGGCGCCACGCCCAGTGCCGAACTCGAAGCGACCTTCGGTGATGTGATCGAGCATCGCGGCGGTCTCGGCGATACGGACGGGATGTTCCTTGGTCGTGGGGAAGGAGTTGATCGCGAAACCCAAGTGGATCCGACTCGTTCGTGCAGCGACGTAACCCATCACGGGTGCCGGTGCCGACATGTGGCTGTATTCGGGGAGACCGTGATGCTCGCCGAACCATGCGTACTTCCAGTTGCACTTGTCAGCGAGGATCGCGTACTCGATCTCGCGCATGAGCATGAGATGCTCGGCGTTCTTGTCGTGAGCGGCCGGTCCGGGCAGATACCCGTTGAAGAACACGCCGAATTCCATGTTGACCCCCTCATCGGCCCCCTCGGCCGATGAATAATGTAGTCCATTAGAACCTCCCAGCCATCCGCCCTCTGCCATCAACGGGGGCTACCTCCCCATGCCGCCGAGTGCTGGTGACATGGGGTGACGCGAGGACATTCGGACTAAGTTCACCGAGGTGCCGCCTGAAAGCGGCTTTGCTGGTTGGGGGGAAAATGGCTTTTCGATTGATCCCGCGTGATGAGGGCTTTTATCCGCTCTTCTCCGAAGCATCCGAGATCTCCCACGACGCAGCCAAGAAATTGGCGTTACTCGTTCAGAATCTGCCGGCAACCGACGCCCAAGTCATCGAGTTCATGCAATTCGAAAAGAAGGGTGATGAAGTCGTACGAGAGGTGAACCGACGTCTGGAGCGCTCGCTGATCACTCCCTTCGACCGCGAGGACATCCAGCTCTTGGCGACGAGCTTGGATGACGTTACCGACGACATCTTCGCGGCCGCAGATCTTGTCCTCCTCCACAATGTTTCTCGGCCGCTCAGCGGTGTCTCCGAACTTGTCACCCTCCTGGTTGAGATCACAGCTGCCAATCGTGAACTCGTGGACCTCTTGTCGTCGATGCGCGGAGTTCCCGAGATGGTCGACAAGATCGATGCTTTGGAGAGCCGTGCAGATCGTGAATTCCGGCGGGTGATGGCCGAACTCTTCTCGGGCCGACACGATGCGCTCGACATCCTCCGGTGGAAGAACATTGTTGAGGCAGTCGAGAGGGCCATCGATGCGGTCGAAGCGTCGTCAGATGTCATTCTCTCTATAGCCGTCAAGAGCGCCTGATACTTCATGGGCACCCCGGCAGTCCTGTTGTGGTCGGTCATCGGCATGGCACTGATCTTCGACTTCGTCAACGGCTTCCATGATGCAGCTAACTCCATCGCTACTGTCGTAGCTACAAGAGTGCTCACACCATTCAGAGCAGTGATCTGGGCTGCCTTCTGGAACTTCATCGCATTTGCCGTTCTCGGCACCGAAGTCGCGAAGACGATCGCCAAGGGAGTGGTCGATCCGAACATCATCTCGATCGGTGTAGTTTTCGCCGGCCTTGTCGGGGCCATCTTCTGGAATGTGCTCACGGCTTGGCTCGGACTCCCGAGTTCATCATCACATGCTTTGATCGGTGGGATGATCGGCGCCGGCATCGCCAAGGCCGGTGGTCACGTTGTCATCCTGAAGGGGCTTCGAAAGACTGGAACTTTCATCGTCTTTTCACCTCTCCTCGGACTCGCCCTTGGTTTTACGGTGATCGTCGTCATCACGTGGATTGTCCATCGCATCAAGAACGTCGAACGGACCAACAGAACTTTTCGTGTGCTGCAGCTCTTCTCGGCGGCTGCATTCAGCCTCGGCCATGGTGCGAATGATGCACAGAAGACGATGGGCATCATCCTTGCGCTTCTCATCGGAGCGGGGAAAGTGTCCGAAGACAGCGATGTGCCCCTCTGGGTCGTTCTGAGCGCTCACACGGCCATCGGGCTCGGAACGATGTTCGGGGGCTGGAAGATCGTCAAGACCATGGGGAACAAACTCACTCGACTCCAACCGATGGGCGGTTTCGCGGCCGAGTCCTCCGCCGCCGCCACGTTGTTCTTCACGTCGGCCAAGGGAATTCCGGTGTCGACAACGCACACGATCACCGGTGCGATCGTCGGCGTGGGCTCATCGCAACGATTGTCCGCAGTTCGGTGGGGAGTGGCGCGCCGAGTTCTCTGGGCCTGGATTCTGACGATTCCGGGAGCGGCCATCGTCGCCGCGGCCATGTATTGGATCCTGGCGGTGTTGTCGTGAAGTCCTGGATCGATCGCCGAGCAGTCATCTTCTTCGTTTTTGCAATTTTGTGTTTTGCCCTGGTGCCTCTGGCACCCACGGAGTACTCATACGTCGGTTGGATTCTCGGAGTCGCGTACCTTCTGCTCGGA
>JBEGQB010000048.1:0-9835 GCA_041181165.1 Actinomycetota bacterium | reverse complement strand
AGCTCGTGCTTGCTCTGGAGTTGTCAGGGAGTTTTCCCGACGACGCAAGATTTCCGGTGGCCATAGCGGCGGTGATACACCCGTTCCCATTCCGAACACGGCAGTTAAGCCCGCCAGCGCCGATGGTACTTGGAGGTAGACCTCCTGGGAGAGTAGGTCGCTGCCGGAATTAGTCGATGAAGAACCCCGATCGCCTCGTGCGGTCGGGGTTCTTTGCTTTCGGGCCCGAGTGCGCTCCCGTGCGGTAGACATCACGGCGATGACGGACGGGCTCGATCACCGACACGACGTTCGCGAAGACGTCCTCGGCAGAGTCGTGTACTTGCCCGGTCTCGATGGGCTTCGTGCCCTGTCGGTGTTGGTCGTCGTGGCTTTTCATGCCGGTCTGATCGACGGCGGCTGGATCGGTGTCGACGTCTTCTTCTGCATATCGGGCTTCTTGATCACCGGCCTGCTGGTCTCCGAACACGAACGGAGTGGGCGGGTCGCCCTCGGCGCCTTCTGGTTGAGGAGATTCCGACGGCTCGTACCGGCCCTCGTCCTGTTACTTGCCCTCGTCTCCGTTCTGGCCTGGTCAGGGCAGGTCGACCTTCGTTCCGACAGCGTGTGGGGTGCCCTCACCTATTCGACGAACTGGGTTCATGTCGTGAGCGGCACGAGTTACTGGGATCAATTCGCGAGCCCCGACCCTTTGCGTCATCTGTGGTCGTTGGCCATCGAAGAGCAGTTCTACATCGTGTGGCCCGTCGTGGCTTTCGTGGTGTTGCGAAGGTCGACACCGCATGCGCTCCGAGTCGTTGCGCTGAGCGGTGCCGCGATTTCTGCGCTCGTGCAGATCATCGGAATCCATGTCGGTTGGTCGATCGATCGGGTCTACCAGGGAACCGATACCCGCTCGGTGGCCTTTCTGCTCGGGGCGGCACTGGCTACCCGAGGTTGGCCACCGCGTACACCTCGTCGTTTCGGCCGGTTGGTGGAAGGTCTCGGCTACCTCGTGTGCGGGACATGTGCCGTGCTTATGCCGGGCGATCGGACATGGATCTTCTCGGGCCCGCTCCTGGGAGTGAGCCTGGCCGGCCTCGCGCTCGTGCATCACTCGTCGACGACGTCGGATCGTCTGCTCGACGCCCGATGGACCCGGGCCATCGGGCGTTGGAGCTACGGGATCTATCTCTTTCATTGGCCCCTCGTGGCGTCCGACGGACTGCGCGACGCATCGAGTGTTGTGCGGTTCATTGTGGTGTCGGTGGCGGCGGTCGGACTGGCAGCGCTTTCTCATCGGTTCGTCGAAACGCCGATTCGGGTCGGTCGGCTCCCCAAAGGAGTGTGGTACGCAGCAACGTTCGGCGCCGCCGTGGTCGTCGTCGGAGTCGTGGTGTCGACCGAAAGCGAAGGCCCCGTGATGAACACATCGGTCACCCTTGCCCCTCTTGAGCCGAGTGATGGATCATCCCCGGGTGACATGCGTGTGATGGTCTTTGGTGATTCGGTTCCCGCGGTGGCGGCCGATGAACTCCGGTCCGTTTTCGACTCGGAAGGATTCGACATCGATGTTTATGCCGATCCCGGTTGCGTCCCGTCGCCGGACGAACGCGACCAATTCGGCAAGCCTGAATGCGTCGAGTTCCTTCGCGGGGCAAGGGAGAGAGCGACGAGTTTGAGTATCGATACCGTTGTCGTTTGGTGGGGTGGCACCGGCGCGGAGTTCTCGTGGCATGGCTCGGATCTCTCGTTCTGCGACTCGAGTTCCCAAGACGAGGTGTACGAGCGAATCAACATGTTGGTCGGGAATTTCGATGGAGTCGTCGAGACGGTGATCCTGGTTGCACCGGTGCCAAGGGTCGATATCGGCCGCGTCGACTCGCAAGGCACGCAATGCGAAATCCGCGCCTACGAGGAAGTGGGGCGGAATCGAGGAATCGAGGTTGTTCGACTCGTGGACGCCGTCTGCCCGTCGTATCCGCAGGACTGCGACCGCATCCATCGTTACGACGGTCTCCACTTCGATGGCGACGCCGCGCGCGAAGTGGCAGGCATCATCCTTCGCGCTTTACCGAGCGCGCCGTAGAATCGTCTTCTTATGGCTGGAGACCGACCCCGAACATCGCGTCCCTCCGGCGGGCGTTCCGGAGCCAGTGGCTCCAGCGGAGGCGCACGTCGAGGTGGTGCGGGTCGACCGGGATCGTCGGACCGCCGATCGTCGGCCGGCGGCGACCGTCGACCGTCCGGGGAGCGTCGCCGTACCGATGGCCGGGGCGCCCCGCGTGGAGAAGGTCGAAGTGAGGGGCGGGGCGACGGACGAGGAGATTCTCGGGGCGAACGGCGTCCCGGAGGTCGCTCCGATGGTCGTCGAACGGAAGGCCGTCGTTCTGATGGTGGTGTATCCGATGACCGACGTTCTGACGGTCGAAGTTCCGACGGTCGACGCTCTGATAGTCGACGTTCTGATGGTCCTCGCACGTACGGTCGACCCGCGGAAGGTCGAGGAACGGATGGTCGGCGCAACGATGGTCGACGAACGGATGGTCGACGCAACGATGCGCGACGCACCGATGGTCGCCGACGGGACGACGAACGTACCGATGGCGAATTCCGTCGGTCGGACGGACCCCGTCGTTCGGACGGTTCGCGACGCCCAGTGGAAGGTCGAGGTCGTGGCGATGCACCGCGATCGGGCGCGCGGTGGCGCGACGGAGATGACCGATCCTCGAGAGCGAGGGGAGACCGCCGACCCCCTCGCCAATTCCAACGTGAAGAGCGCGAGCCACAGACCGAAGCCGAACGCCGACGTGCGGCGGTACGGGCGCGTGGAGCCGGCGAAGTTCGTAAGGGTCTCGAGCCGACCAAGATCGATCGTGAGCCGGAACGCTGGATCGACGAAGGCCCGATTCGCGAGGCGGCAGTCGCCGCCACCGAACGGGCACGGCCGAGTCGTCCACGACGACAAGAGAATTTGTCGCTCGACCCCGAGGTGAAGGACAAGGTCGAGGCGACGCTCGAGCCGCGCCGCGCCGCGCGTCTGAGCGATCGTTTGCTTCAGGCGCAGATCGCTCTCGAAGGCGAACGCTTCACTGACGCGCGACGTATGGCGAACGCTCTGCTCAAGGAGATGTCACACGTGTCGGCGGTGCACGAAGTGATCGGATTGTCGAACTACCGCCTCGGACGTTGGCGCGAAGCGGCGGCAGCTCTCGAGATCGCTCGGTCCCAACGTGGGCGTGTCGAAGACCTGCCGGTGCTGGCCGATTGCTACCGGGCGTTGAAACGGTGGGCTGCAGTGGACGAGATCTGGGAAGAGATCAAGGGAGTTTCTCCGTCGCACGAGGTGATGGCCGAAGGCCGCATGGTGGTGGCCGGTTCCCTCGCCGAACGGGGAGACCTGAAGAGTGCGATCGATCTGATGACGCGCGCGGCAGCGATTCCGAAGAAGGTCCGGGATCATCATCTTCGTCAGTGGTACGTGCTCGGTGATCTCTACGACCGCGCCGGCGACCTTCGCCGGGCCCGCGAAATGTTCCGTCGGGTGGCCTTGCACGACTCCGGTTTTGCCGATGTCGAGGAGCGCATCGCCTCGCTGCGCTAGCTCGACCCACTTTCGGTGGACCGACGCAGGCAAGGAGGAGACGGCATGAACGTGGTCGTGATCAAAGGAGTGCTGAGCAGCCCACCGGTCTGGCGGGAGCTTTCGTCCGGAAGTTCGGCGGTGGCCCTCGAAGTCACGACCGAGCACTCCGACGGCTCGAAATACTCGGTTCCGGTCACGATGGTCGATCCCCGTCGACCTCAGGACATCGAGGTTCTCACGACTGGCGACGAGGTCGCGGCGATCGGCCATGTGCGCCGGCGGTTCTTCCGAACCGGATCCGGAACGGCGAGTCGGACCGAGGTCGTGGCCGACGAGCTGATCCGACCGAGTCAGCGGGCCCGGCTGCAGAAGTCACTCGACCGGGTGTCGGAGGTCATCGGCTCGGCCGAATCCTGACAACTACGATCGCCTGCGTCCAGATGACGTGAAAGGCATCGACATGAACCAGGAACAGCTGACACGCATGCGCGAGGGCAAGGGATTCATCGCCGCCCTCGACCAAAGTGGAGGCAGCACTCCAAAGGCACTTCGTCTGTACGGGATCGACGAGAACTCGTACTCGGGTGATGAGCAGATGTTCGACCTGATCCATTCGATGCGCACGCGCATGATCAAGAGTCCAGCCTTCGACGGACGACGGGTCTTGGGTGCGATCCTTTTCGAGGGGACGATGGACCGCTCGATCGACGGTATGGGTTCGGCACAGTTTCTCTGGGAACGCAAGCAGGTCGTTCCATTCCTGAAGGTCGACAAGGGTCTGGCCGATGAAGCCGATGGTGTCCAGACCATGAAGCCGATGCCCGACCTCGAGGCACTACTGGCGCGAGGCCTGAGCAAGGGCATCTTCGGCACCAAGATGCGTTCCGTGATCAAGGTGGCCAATTCCACTGGTATCGAAGCCGTGGTGGCCCAGCAGTTCGCCGTCGGCCGTCAGATCTTGGCGGCGGGTCTGGTGCCGATCATCGAACCCGAAGTCGACATCAACAGTTCGTCGAAGGCGCAAGCCGAAGCGATCCTGAAGAAGCTCCTAATTGCCGAGCTCGATCGACAGCCGGCGTCGGCGCCAGTGATGCTGAAACTCACCTTGCCAGAAGAAGACAACTTCTATTCCGACCTCGTCAAGCATCCGAGCGTTCTGCGCGTCGTTGCCTTGTCGGGTGGCTACACGCGTGACGAATCGAATGCGCGTCTGTCGCGCAACCATGGCGTCATCGCCAGTTTTTCGCGGGCCCTCACCGAGGGTCTGTCGGCGCAGCAATCCGACTCCGAGTTCGATGCGTTGCTGGATTCCACGATCGAGGGCATCTACCGCGCTTCGATCACCTGAGGTTCAGCCCGGGGTCGACGAACTTGGTGTTCCCAGTGGTCGAATCACCGGGCCAGTTCGCAATTTCGGGGTGAAGAAGGTCGACTTCGGGGGCATCAGCAAACCTTCGTCGGCAGTTCGGCGGATTTCGGCGACGGTGACCGGACGAATGAGAACTCCGGCTTCGGCTCGGCCGGACGCCACGATGTCGAGGATGTGTTCGACGCCGTGCTGGTAGGTCACCTCGTGGGCCACGCCTCGGAGGGCATGCTCGAGTCGGGCGCCATCGAGATCCCGTACGCCACCGAATGAGCTCGGTCGTGGAACCATGAAGAGTCCGGTGCGATCGGTTCGGACGAGAACGAGTGCGCCGCGGGACCGCATCTCGTTGACAACGGTGGGTTCGAGTAGTCCGGCCTCATGGATGTCGAAGAAGGATTCGAAGACTCTCGTCAACTCGGAAGCCGAGATGCCGGTGTACAGGCGATGAATGGCATCGACGCTCAACTGCTCCTCGATGAGTTCGCCGACATAGGTCATGGTGAGTTCCGCACTGCCGTGAGTGCCGCGGTCGTCGGCCCGCTGTTCGTCACGGAATGTCCGGCTGATGGCGTAGCGGTGGTGTCCGTCGGCGATCACCACATCGCTTCCTCCCACTGCTCGGGAGATGGCCTCGACCCGTGACGGATCCGAGACCCTTTCGAAGGAGTGAACGACTCCCTCGACAGTGATCGAGCCGACCGGCTCGGCGGGTTCAGCCAAGAGGTCGGTGAGTCCGGCGGTGAGGGAGAGCCCCCACACGGGTGAGAGATTGGCCAAAGTCGCACGCGTGAGGTCGAGGCGATCGGTCTTGGCCTTGGGTGTCGTGCGCTCGTGTGGCAGAACTCCACCCGATCCCTCGTCGACGACCTCGAGCGCGCCGATCACGCCCGAGGTCCGGCGAAGCCGGCCCAGAGCGTCGGTGAATTCCATGCGGTAGATGGTGAACGACGGTTGGTCGTCGAGGACGAGGTCGCCCGTGGCAATCCACGATGAAAGGAGTCCTGCTGCATTGTCGTAACGAGCCGGCCCATCGGATTCGAGGGGAACATCGACGTGCACGATGTTGGTGGCGTGCTTGGCGGCGAGTTCGGCACGATCGGTTTCCGAGAGAACGTCGTATGGCGGCGCAGTGACGACTTCGAGATGGGCCGGAGAGGAATCTCGGTAGCGAAGGGCACGGAACGGTTCGAAGCGGGGCACCCGTACAGGTTGTCAGCCGACGTGGCAGGATCACTACCCGATGGGCCGCTTTCCGGTGCTTTGTGATCTCGACGGAGTGGTCTGGTTGGCACATCGACCCATCCCCGGGTCGGTGGGGGCCATCGCCGCTCTCCGACGGGCCGGGCACCGTGTTCTCTTCGTGACCAACAATTCGTTCTCGACCGTGGCCGAACAAGAAGCCGCTCTCGAATCGATCGGTGTTCCGGCGCACGGCGATGTCGTCACCTCGGCGATGGCGGGTGCGGCACTGGTGCGGCCCGGAGAGTCGGTGCTCGTCTGTGGGGGCCCGGGAGTCCTCGAGGCCGTCGGAGCGCGCGGGGCGCGCGTCGTCGGGCACGACGAATACGAGCGCGCTCAGCCATTGGTCGACGTCGTGATGGTGGGATTCCATCGAACTTTCGATTACGAGACGATGCGACGGGCCGCGCACGCCATACGCGCCGGTGCTCGATTGATCGGCACCAACGATGATGCGACGTACCCGACACCCGAGGGCCCGATACCCGGTGGCGGCAGCATCCTGGCCGCCATCTCGACCGCATCAGGATGTGTGCCGGAGATCGCCGGTAAGCCGCATGAGCCCATGGCCGAGTTGGTCCGCTCGATTCTCGGAGGAATCGGCTCCGATGCCGTGATGGTCGGGGATCGACCCTCGACCGACGGGTTGTTCGCGCGCACCATCGGCTGTCGATATGCCTTGGTGAGATCCGGCGTGACGGCCATCGGCCAATCGGTTGCTTCGACCGACGAACTCGACGTCCATGTGGACGGACTGGACCTCGCCGACATCACCCATCAGATCGGCGTGTCGGTACGGTGATTCCATGAGGACGGTTGGATCGTTGCGCCGGCGCTGTCGGTGACGCGCCGAGCGCGACTCGACGCCGAGCTCGTGCGACGTGGGTTGGTTCCGAGCCGTGGTGAGGCGTCTCAACTGATCGACGAGAAGCGGGTCCTGGTCAACGGATCGGTCGCCGAGAAGTCGAGTCACCAGGTCCACCCGGGCGATTCGGTGGTCGTCACCGGACCTCCGGCGCGGTTCGTGAGTCGCGGCGGCGAGAAACTCGATGCGGCACTGACGCGCTGGACGATCGACGTCGCCGGACGACGAGTCCTCGATGCCGGCGCATCGACCGGCGGTTTCACGGACTGCCTCCTTCAACGCGGTGCGGCACACGTGATCGCTCTCGATGTCGGTCACGGACAGTTGCATCCCCGGATACGCGAGGACGCGCGCGTGACCGTGATCGAGAAGTTCAATGTGCGTGAGATGTCCTCGGACGACATCGGCGGTCACGTCGATCTCGTCGTCGCCGATCTTTCGTTCATCTCGCTCACTTTGGTCGCTGAGCAATTGGTGGGTGTGTGCCGCGCAGGAGGTGACGTCATCGTGTTGGTGAAGCCGCAATT
Organism: Actinomycetota bacterium; assembly: GCA_041181165.1. Lineage (GTDB taxonomy): Bacteria > Actinomycetota > Acidimicrobiia > Acidimicrobiales > Ilumatobacteraceae > Casp-actino8. The sequence goes on along the minus strand of JBEGQB010000048.1, from coordinate 2,270 downwards.
CGAAGTCGGTCGCGTCGAGGTCTCTCGTGGCAAAGGCATCGTGACCGATCCCGTTCTCTGGGACGAGGCGTGCCGGACCGTCGCCGCCGCCTTCGATGCCGCGGGCGCCGAACCCCTCGAAGTCGTCGAATCTCCGTTGTTGGGTGGGGAAGGGAACAAAGAGTTCCTTCTGCACGCACGGGTTCGTGGGAGACTTGCGTCATGACCGCAGTGCTGCTCGTCGGGCATGCCGATCGTCCCGAGGCTCGTTCGCTGGCGACCTCGGCCGTCGAGTGGCTGACGGCTCATGGGCATCGTGCGGTGGTCGGCCCGCAGGACCGGGCGAATCTGCGCCTCGGTGCCGATGTCGCCGACGCAACGACTCTCGACGGCGTCGGTCTCGTGTTGTCGATCGGCGGCGACGGAACGATGTTGCGGGCCGCCAAGACGGTGGGTGAGCGGGCCATTCCGATCATGGGAGTGAACGTCGGGCTGCTCGGTTACCTCACCGAAGTCGAGCCACCCTCGCTCATCGACGCGCTGGAGTCATACTTCGCTGGACGACACACTCTCGAGGAGCGCCTCATTCTCGACGTCAGCGTGATGCGAGCCTCCGGTGGTGAAACGCTTCGATTCCGGGCACTGAACGAGGCGTCTTTCGAGAAGCTGACGGCCGGTCACACCGTTCGTCTGAAGGTATCGATCGACGGTTCGGCCTTCACGACATTCCAGGCCGATGGGCTGATCGTCGCCACCCCCACGGGATCCACCGCGTATTCGTTGTCGGCGCGGGGCCCGGTGGTGTCGCCGACCTTGCACGCGATCCTCGTCACACCACTGTCGCCTCACATGCTCTTCGACCGGACGCTGGTTCTCGGGCCCGATGAGCCGGTCGTGGTGGAGATCACCGGCTCGCGAGCAGTCGGTTTGGCCGTCGACGGCGAGTACGTCGGTGAACTCGCGTCCGGAGATCTGGTCGAGTGCGTCGAGTCCCCGACTCCGGCGGTCTTCGTGCGTCTCTACCCCGATCGTTTCCATCAAGTCCTGAAGTCGAAGTTCGGGCTCGCCGATCGCTGATCGCATGCTGTCGGAACTGCGCATCGAGAACCTCGGAGTCATCGAGGAGTTGAGACTCGTACTCGGGCCGGGGCTCGTCGCCGTCACCGGTGAAACGGGTGCCGGCAAGACCATGATCGTCGAGGCCATCGATCTCTTGGTGGGTGGTCGAGCGGACACCACGAGTGTGCGGGCCGGGGCCATCGAGGCCAGGGTCGAAGGCCGATTCGTGGCCGACGACGAGGAGTGGATCCTCGGACGGGTCGTTCCGGTGGAGGGACGCAGCCGTGCCTATGTGAACGGGCGCCTGGCGACCGTCGGTCAACTGGCCGAGATCGGAGCGCGCCTCGTCGATCTCCATGGTCAACACGCACATCAGAGTTTGCTCGCCGTGGCCACGCAACGGGCCGCTCTGGACGAGTTCGGCGGAGTCGACCTGTCCGATCTTCGAGCGATGCGTGCTCGGCTCACCGAGATCGATGCCGCCATTGCGTCTCTGGGTGGGGATCAACGTTCGCGATTGCGGGAAGTCGAATTGCTTCGACATCAGATCCACGAGATCGACGGCGTCGGCTTGGCCGATCCGGACGAGGATGCCAAGCTCGACCTCGTCGAGGACCAATTGGCGGATGCATCGGCTCATCGTGAGGCCGCCGATGCCTTCGATCACGACGTCTCCGGCGATGGCGGGGTTCTGGACCGTCTCGCTTCGGCCATTGGTCGATTGTCGACTCGGAGTCCTTACAGCGAGATCGAAATCCGATTGCGCGCCCTCGTCTCCGAACTCATCGAGGCCAACCGCGAGGTCCGTGCCATCGGTGAGAGTTGTGAAGACGATCCCGAACGTCTCGAGGAGATCCGTATCCGCCGACAATCGCTGCGTGACCTCCGCAAGAAGTACGGCGACACTTTGGCCGAGGTCATGACTTTCGCCGACGAGGCCCGGCTCCGGTTGTCCGAACTCGAGTCGGTGGACTCGCGCGTGGAGGCCCTGGAGGGAGAGCGTGCATCGGTGTTGATTCGGGAACGCAAGGCCGCCGGCCGGGTGGCCAAGGCTCGCCGGAACGCGGCCCCGAGTCTGGGAGCCGAGGTCACCGAGAATCTGCGTCGACTGGCCATGCCCAAGGCGGTCGTGACGGTCGAAGTTGCCGGAGATGACCCCTGCGACGACGTGACGTTTCTCCTCGCTGCGAATCCGGGCTTGCCGGCCATCCCGATCGCCAAATCGGCCAGCG
>JBEGQB010000047.1:0-9891 GCA_041181165.1 Actinomycetota bacterium | reverse complement strand
ACGAAAAACTCCTCTGCACAGGTCGAACCGAGCCTCGAGAGTCATCGACCGGCCTCCGGTAAAGCGTTCGCGAGCCAGCGGTCACGGAGCCCGATGAGTACCGCGAACGACACCCCAATCATCAGGATGCTGAGTATCAGCGCCTGATCCGGGTTCGATTCCAGGGCGAGATAGGTCGCCAGCGGCATCGTTTGTGTTCGACCGGGCAAGTTGCCGGCGAACGTGATGGTGGCGCCGAATTCCCCGATGGCCCGGGCCCATGCGAGCAATGCTCCGGCGACGAGAGCTGGTCTGATGCTCGGCAAGGTGACGCGACGGAAGACGAAGAAGGGCTTGGCACCGAGAGTGGTTGCTGCTTCTTCGAAGCGCGGATCGATCTGACGGAACGCCGACTCGACGGAAAGAACGAGAAAGGGCATGGCCACGAACGTCTGGGCGATCACCACGCCGGCGGTCGAGAAGGGCAGGCGGATTCCGAACCAGTCGTCGAGAAATTGCCCGAAGATTCCGCGGCGACCGAATGACGTGAAGAGTGCGACGCCACCCACCACCGGTGGCAGAACCATCGAAAGTGTGGCGATGGCGCGCACCACGTTGCGACCGGGGAAGTCGATTCGTGCCAACACCCAGGAAAGCGGAACTCCGAGTAACACCGAGAATGCCGTGGCGATGAGTGACGTACGTATCGAGAGCCACAGCGCGCGGCGGGTGGTCTCGTCGGTGATCACACCCGGCAGATCACTCCACGGCACTCGCCACACCAGCCCGATGAAGGGCAAGGCGAAGAAGGCGATGGCGAGTGAGGCGCCGAGGACGACGGAAATGGGCCGTCGAAGGGTTCGTGGTGATGAACTCAACTCCCGATCCCTCCGAACCCGAACTTGGAGAGGATCGCTTGACCATCGTCGGACAGCAGGAAGGCGACGAAGAGTTGCGCGGACTCCTTTGCCGAGGAGTCGGCGAGTGCGGCCACGGGGTAGGTGGCAGTGATGTTCACGTCGGTCGGGATGTCGACACCGCTTGCCTGGTCACCGGCTGCCATGACATCGGTGACGTAGACAATGCCGGCATCAGCCTCACCGGACGTGACCTTGGCGACGATTCCCTTCACGTTCTCTTCGTAGGAAGCCGGCTCGACCACAACACCGGCGGCGGCCAGAACTTCCGCCGAGTAGCGACCGATCGGAACGTTCGGATCGCAGGTCACGACGATCAGATCCTTCTGCGCCAGATCGTCGAGTCCGGAGATACCGCGTGGATTTCCGCGGGCGACGATGATGCGGAGAGAGTTGGTGGCGAACGTCGAGATCTCGTTGGTGATCAGACCTTCATCGGCCACCTTCTCCATGTTCGTGGTATCGGCCGAGGCGAATACATCGACCGGCGCGCCTTCGATGATCTGTGCGGCGAGTTCCGATGACGCCCCGAAGTTGAATTGGAGGTCGATGTCGGGATGGAGCTCCTCGAACGCGGACTCGATTGCTACGAACGAGTTCGTGAGTGACGACGCAGCCGCAACCCGAAGGCTGTCGGTGTCTCCATCGGATCCGCACGACGTCGCCAGGAGGATCGTCGTGAGAATGACCGACGACGTCAGGCGGGCACGCACGTCACCTATTTAGTCAAGAACTGACTAAATGTCAACGTGGACCGTCATTCGACGGGGCTCGTCGGTAGATGCAGAGGTGAGCCTTCCAACAATTGGGCGATGGCTCGTTCGTCGAGGCCGACCTCGGCGATCTGGCTCGACGTGCGCCTACCGGTGAGAGAACGCACGAGGTCATACGTGTCGATCGAGAGGTCGGTGATCTTCCGAGCGAAGTCAGGGTTTTTCCGCGATGCGGAATCCAGGAGCCAACCGCGCGCTACCTCCAGGGCGAGTGATTCGCGCGCGTCTGTGTTGCCCACCGCCGACCGTAGATCGAGTTCGTGGGTGACGGCATCCATCACCATTTGCGAATTCACCGGTGACGGAATGTGCGGCAGAACGACATCGAACTCGGTGGCGATTGCCGCCAGTCGATCGGCGATTTCGCCGGTCGATTCACCGCGATGACGGTCGACCTGGGCTTGGGTCCAGGCATCGGTGGTCACGCCTTCCATGCGTCCGGCGAGAATGTCCTCGGGCGTTCCGACGATGTGCGCGGCGAGTTCGCTCACCGTCCACTCGGGACATGCGGGTACCACGAGCCGAGATTGCTCGGGTGAGAGGGAGCGCAACAGGACGATCACACGATGCCGGAGATCGATGTACGCCTCGACCACCTTCTCATCGGAAAGCAGATGACTCACGCGTTCGAGAGTAGCGTCGTCGTCCGTCATGCTGTCCGCTTTCTTCCTCAGCTTCGGAGTGATCTTCGTGGCCGAACTCGGCGACAAGAGCCAACTAATGGCTCTCACGTTCGCCGCCCGCTACAAGCCGTGGCCGGTGCTGCTCGGCATCACCATCGCAACAGCCTTCACTCATGCGATCAGCGTCGGAGTGGGTGCGGTCGTCGGCGCGCAATTGCCAACCGACACCATCGCGCTGTTGGCCGGTTTGGCATTTCTCTTCTTCGCCGCTTGGACTCTTCGCGGAGACGAACTTTCGGAAGAAGAGGCGAGCGAAGCCGGGCGATCCACGCGTCACGCCGTCGTGGCGGCGAGTGTCGCTTTCTTTCTGGCCGAATTGGGCGACAAGACGATGTTGGCCACGATCACATTGGCAACACGTGAGGGAGTCTGGGGCACCTGGCTCGGCTCGACGCTCGGGATGGTTGCCGCCGATGCTCTTGCCATCGTCATCGGCCAACAGTTGGGCAAGCGACTTCCCGAACGCTGGATCCGAATCGGCGCTTCGGCATCGTTCGTGGTCTTTGGAATCCTGCTGATGCTCGAAGGAATCTGAGGATCAGCCGAGGAGGTCCTCGGCGGCTTGACGTACCTGCCAATCGCGGTCTTCGAGGGCTGCCGTCAACGCTGCCTTCACCTCGGGGCCGTCGAAAGGTGCAAGAGCCAGGACCGCGCGTCGGCGGACGGCCGGCTTGTCCCGACAGGCTTCGAGAATCGCCGGTAGTCCTCGTTCGTCGCCGATGGCACCGAGCGCGGCGACTGCGGCTTCGCGCACGAGCGGTTCTTCGTGCTTGCCACAGAGATGTATCAACTTGGTGATGATGTGATCGGCGATGGTCTCGTGCTCTCCACAGGTCCACGCCGCCATCTCCACCACCATCGGATCGTGATCCTCGAGGAGCGGGCTGAGATCGAGACCGGGTAGATCCACCGAGAGTTCGGCGATTCGACTTCGGACGCGCGCGTCCTTGTCGGTCATGGCGATCATCGCGAGATCGTGGGTGAGGAGCCCCATTCGAGCCATGGCGCCATAAGCCGCGTCACGCACCGATCCCGACGTATGGGTCAGTGCCGCGCGAACGGTCGACTCGTCGCCGGAGTGGCCGGCGATCACGATGGCGCGTCGCAGTTCGACGATGGTGGGATTGGTGTTGTCGGTCACGAGTTTCTCACCGGTTGGGGCAGGTCAGAGGCGGTCGATGATGTTGGTGACGATCAGCGAAATGACGACCGACACCAGCGTGGCAACGACAACCCCCGCCACCAATGCAACTCCACCGAGGGCCGACAAATCAAGAGCCCGACGGCGCAGGACTTGACGGAGAGTCGCCGGAGGCTCGGACGCGGTCTCGGGGTCGCTGTCTGGAGCCGACGAGGTTCCTCTGGCAGGCTGTCTCCAGCCGATCACGAGGAGGGCCACGAGGGCGCACCCGGCGATGACGGCGACGCGAACGGTGATGTCAGTGATCGACACGCAACACGGAACGGTAGTTGCTGAGGGAGTTCGCCCCGTACAGCGCCGACCGGTGTGGGGAATTCCGCTGGCAACCGTGGCCTTCGTCGCGATCCTTGGCGTCGTCGTGGCGATGTTCTGGCCGCTCGACCGCTACTCCACCGCCCCGGGCTCGGCGACCGGTGTGGCGGGCCGACTGATCATCGATCCGGCCGCGGCATCTCGCGCCGGTATCGAACTCCACGATCCTGAAGAGAGCGTGCGGTTCGTGACCGCGCTGGGCGGCCGACTCTCGCCTCTCGAGGCGTTCATGGGTTGGGTCGATCCGTTCGTGAAGGTGCAGACCTGCACCGAGCGCTTCGGTGATTGCACACCAGCTCTCGACAAGCAGATCCAACTGGGTGCGATGTCGACAGCCAAAGAGATCGCTGCGTACGTCGCCTTCGCATATCTCGGTCTCGACGCACGTCTCGAGGAAGGAGTGGCCCAAGTCGGATCCTTCGATGCCGAGTTGTGCCCACCCGACGCTCCGGAACTTCGTGCCTGCCGAGTGCTCGAAGTGGGCGACACGATCGTCTCGGTCGAAATCCCCGACGACGACACGAGTCAGGTGTTCGGTGTTCGTGTCGTGAGCGATCTGAGCGAAGCATTGGCTGACTCTCGACCGGGTGATCGGGTGATCCTGAAGGTTCGTGGAATAGGAGTCCCCGACGACGAAGTACGGACAGTCGAAGTCGAGTTGATGGCCAGCCCATCGGAACCGGGACGCACCATCATCGGCTTCAATGCCCGAGACACGCGCATTGTGGTGCTCCCCGTCGACGTCGATTTCGACACCGACCGGATCGGGGGTCCGTCTGCGGGCTTGGCCTTCACACTTGCGCTGATCGACGAATTGACACCCGGTGAGTTGAGCCCACCTGGTGGGGTGGCGGTGACCGGAACGATGGCCGAGGACGGCTCGGTCGGACCCATCGGAGCTTTGGTCCAAAAGGCAGTGGCGGTGAAGAAGTCGGGCACCCGACTCTTCCTCGTACCGGCCGGTCAGGCCGAGGTCGAGATCACCGACGCTCGTCGAGCGGTGGGCGATGCGGTCGAGATCGTCACGGTCGAGACCCTGAGCGAGGCGCTCGCGGCACTGGCCGATCGGGGTGGAAGTCCAGTTCAGAGGGGTTGAGTCGGCACTCGTGCGGCGCGATTGCCACCCCTTTCCACCAGCGGTTTCATACCCTCTCTCCGATGGCCATCTCCTTCTCGCGTCCCGATCCGTCGTCCCCTGCCGCAGTGGCCGGGGCGGCTTTCCCGACGATCCGCCGCGGCTTCGACCCCAATGAGGTCCGTGACTTCCTGCGGATGGTCGCCGCCGAACTGTCCAGACTCCAGGAGAGGGAGCGCTTTCTCGAGCGCGAACTCCTGAGCCGACCGACCGAGGTGGGGATCATCCCCGGTGAACTCGACGACGAGAAGCTGGCCGAGATCCTGGGCGACGAGACGGCCCGGATCATTCAGGCCGCCCGTGATGCCGCCGCCAAGTTCCGCGGCCGCGCCGAGGAGACCGCCCAGCGATTGGTGCGGGATGCCACGGACGAGGCGACTCGTATTCGCGAGGAGGCCGAGCTCGAGGCCGAGCGCATCCGTCAGGACGCCACCGCTGACGCCGAGGCCGAGATCCTGATGGCAAAACAGCAGGGACGCGACATGGTGAACGAAGCCCGCGCGTACCGCGAGCGGGTGCTCGCCGACGTCGCACGACGACGTGAACTCGCCCGCGAGCAAATCGAGGACCTCTTCCACGGACGCGACCGCCTGGTTCAGGCTTTCGAGAGGGCGCGTATCGCCACCGACGACGTTCTTCGGGATCTGAGCGATGTCGGGGATGAGCCCGCTGCCTACGTGAACCTCGCCATGACCACCGGACCGATTCCGATCATGGTGCCGGTCGACGAACTCGACTCGCCCTCGGAACCTGTGGTGCGCACTCCTTTCTACGATCAGGACCACGACGAGGACGAGCAGCCTCGGAGGCTGCATCCTTCGATCGACCGCCCGGTAGCAGCCGATCTCGTGGCTCCGACCGAGCACAGCGCCGCTTCGGATGTGGTCGAGACGATCGTCGAAGAGGTCCCGGCCGTCGAAGTCGCTGGCGACGTTGCCGACGAAACAGTGGTCGAGACCAACGTCGAGGACGAGCCGGTGGCCGAGACCCCCGCGCCCGTGGTCGAACTGAAGCCGGCTCCTTCGAATGTCGTACAGCTCTTCGGCAAGTCCGAACCCAAGAACGACCCCACCGTCGCTCGCGCCGAGCGCTCCGCCGCGCCGGCAGCGGACGACATCTTTGCCAAGTTGCGTCGGGCCAGCACCGAAGTGATCGCGCAGGAAGCCAACAAGGGAAAGTCCGAACCGAAAGTTGCGACGACGACCGAAGTGAAGCCGGTGATCGAGGCGAGCGACGTCGTGGAGACCGCGACCGTGTTCGAGACGCGTGACGAGATCCTCGTACCGCTCACTCTGACCATGGGTCGCAAGACGAAGCGGGTTCTCGCCGATGAGCAGAACCAGATCCTCGACACCCTTCGGGGTCGGGCCGTTGTGAAGACGCTCGATGCAATCGTTGGTCCGAAGTCCGATCATGCCAAGCGTTTCCTCGCCGCACTCGCTCCGTCGCTCAAGTCGGCGGCGGTGGCCGGTGCGCGCTCTCTTCACATGTCGGGCAACATGCCCTCGGATCGTGAACTGAGCGAATCCGCGGCCAAGCAATCGAAGGCCATCAACGAGTTCGTCGTCACCTCGATTGTCGAACCGCTGCGTGAGCGTTTGAGCCGCTGCATCTCCCAGGCCGGTGGCGACAACGGTGAACTGGCATCTTTGGTTCGCGTCGTGTACCGCGAATGGAAGAACCAATTGGTCGACGAGACGATCAACGACATCGCTTACACCGCGTACGGACGTGGTGCATTGTCGGTGCTCAGACCCGACATGAAGGTCTGCTGGAAGTTCGATCCGGCCGGCCCGGCCTGTGCCGATGCCGAGGACAACTCGTTGGCGGGAACTTTGAGCGGTTGTGACGCTTTCCCCACGGGTCACACCCACGCCCCGGCTCACGCCGGGTGCCGCTGTGCCATCGTGCCAGTTCAGAACTAATCTCGCCTCGTGCGCATCCCCTCGGACCTTCCCGGAGGTCCGCGCCGACGCGGACCTCGCCCGCCTCGGATCGGCCGTCCGGCCTGGGCATCACGTGGTCGTCTGGCGGTGCTCGTCATCGCCGTCGTGCTCGTCGTACTCGTGCTTTCGGCGCGTTCGTTGTCGAACTTCTACGTCGATCTCCTCTGGTTCGATTCGGTCGATCGTTCGAATGTCTTCTGGGATTCTCTGTGGGCCAAGGTTCTGCTGGCGGCCGTGTTCAGCGTTGGCTTCGCCATCGTCTGCTTCTTCAGCTTGACGCTCGCGCAACGGTTGGCCCCGGCTGATCTACCGCTTGGCCCCGAGCGCGAGGTCGTCGAGCGTTATCGCGCCATCGTCGGCCGTCGCTCGAGGCTCCTGCGCATCGTGGTGTCGATCGTTCTCGGCATCGTCATCGGTCTGCCGGCGGTCAGCCAATGGCAGGAATGGCTCCTCTTCCGCAACGCGCAGTCTTTCGGTGTGGAGGATCCTCTCTTCAAGGTGGACGTGGGCTTCTACGTTTTCCGTCTTCCGTTCCTGACCTATGCAGTCGACTGGGCCTTCGCCGCTCTCGTCATGGTCACCTTGCTCTCGGCGGCTGTTCATTTCCTGAACGGTGCGATCCGTGTGCAGTCGCCCAAGGAGAGGGTGAGCAAGGGAGCTCGAGTGCATCTCAGCGTGCTCTTTGCCCTTCTCGCCGTCGTGAAGGCAGTCGACTACTGGCTTCAGAGGTTCGAACTCACGGTCTCCACACGCGGTGTGGTTCAGGGAGCGACCTACACCGATGTGAAGGCACAGTTGCCGGCGATCAATCTGCTCATCCTCGTGAGCCTGCTGGTCGCCGTTCTCTTCATCGCCGGTATCCGTTGGGGTGGATGGCGGTTCCCACTTCTGTCGATGGCGCTCTGGGCGGTGATTGCGGTGGTGGCGAGTGCGGTGTATCCGGCGATCATTCAGCGGTTCGTCGTGCAGCCCAACGTGACCACTCGCGAGCGTCCGTACATCGGTCGCAACATCGAAGCGACCAAAGCAGCAATGGGACTCGACTCCGTGGTGACCGTTCCGGTCACCCTCGGTGACGTCTCGACGCCTGAAGTCGAGGCTGGAAGCGAAGCTCTCGCCGACACCCGCCTGTTGGACGTGACCGAAATGCGCGATCGCTTCGCTCTCGACGAAGGTCAGTTCGCCTTCTATGCGGTGAACGATCTCGACGTCGATCGTTACGACATCGACGGACGGCGCCAACAGACCCTGGTGGCGGCACGCGAGTTGAACTCGGACGGGATTCCGAACCGTACGTGGGTGTCTCGACATCTCATCTATACACACGGATGCGGTTTGATTTCGGCATCGGCGAGTCGCATCACGAGTGATGGCCGTCCGATCTATGCGCCGCTCGAGGTCGATCGACCTCAGTTGTACTTCGGTACCCAGCAGCCGGGTTATGCGATCGTCAACACGAATCAAGTTGAACAGGCCTGTCCGGACACCGAAGCCAGCCCGTACGAAGGTGACGGTGGAATCCTCCTGAACTCGACGTTCCGGCGACTGGCCTTGGCGATTCACTTCGGAGAGTTCAACCTGTTCGGCTCGAACTTGATCGAAGATTCGTCTCGACTGCTCCATATTCGCGACGTTCGAGACCGCGTCGCCAAGATCGCACCGTTCCTGCATCTGGACGCCGACCCGTACCCGGTGGCGGTGGACGGAACCGTGAAGTGGGTGGTCGACGCATTCACCACGACCGCTCGTTACCCGTACGCCCAGAAGGCGAACACCGACAACCTCACACCAGGTTCCGGGCTGAATCACAACTTCAACTACGTCCGTAACAGCGTGAAGGCGGTCGTCGATGCGTATTCCGGAGAGATCACGCTGTATGTGATCGATCCGACCGATCCCATCGTGCGGGCCTGGTCGAAGGCCTTTCCCGGTTTGTTCACTCCGGCCGATCAGGTGAGCGACGCTCTCCGCTCGCACTTCCGTTATCCGGAGGATCTCTTCCGGGTGCAGACGAATCTCTATGGCCGCTACCAGTTCTCCGACGCCGACCAGTTCTTCAATCGTGACGCGGCGTGGAGCGTCGCCCAGGCCGCCGCTCGAGAGCCCGAACTGGTCAGTGCGACCACCGGTGGAGTACCGCTGACCGATGCGGCCGCCGAGGCGAACACTGGTGACGTTGCCGATGCGCGAGTCAGCCGTTTCGAGCCTTACTACACGTTGTTCCACGCGCCCGGGGCCCAAACATCCGAGTTCTCGTTGCTGCGTCCATTCGTGCCGTTCTCTCCTGACGACACCCGCAAGGAACTCCGCGCCGTGATGGCAGTGTCGAGTGATCCGGAGACGTACGGACAGATCACGGTGTACAGCATCGAAGGTTCCCTCCCGGAAGGACCGGCCACGGTGGCCGCGGAGTTGGGTAGTGATCCCGAGATCTCTCCGGTCATCACACTCCTCGACCAGCGCGGTTCACGTGTTGTCTTCGGACAGCTTCAGTTCGTTCCCGTTGGTGATGGTGTCGTGTGGATCCGTCCGCTCTACGTGCGTCCGGACGACGCTGGTTCGAAGCAAGTGTTCGTCCGACGCGTGTTGGCCTGGTACGACGGCCGTTCGGTGATCGGCGACACCCTCACCGATGCGATCAATCGTCTCTTCCCGAGCGCCACCATCGATCTCGGCGAAGTCGAGAGCGACGGATCCGCATCCGATGGTTCCGGAGGAAGTTCGACCGAGGAACCATCGACTCCGACCGACAGCGGAACGTCGACGTCGACGGACCCGGCGGTGCTGCTCGAAGAAGCCGAGACCGTCTTCGACGAGGCCGATCAGGCACTACGTGATGGTGATCTCGGCTTGTATCAGGAGAAGGTCTCGGAGGCGCAAGGCCTGATCAAGAAGGCGCTCGACGCACTTTCGAACTGATTTCAGTTCGGGCGCTTCTTGGCCAC
>JBEGQB010000046.1:0-10035 GCA_041181165.1 Actinomycetota bacterium | reverse complement strand
CCGGTCGCTCGGCCAGTGTGCGATATCGCCTTGCGTAGTCCGATTCGGCCCGACGCACGTGTGATTCTTCGCTGACGAGTCGGACGACCCCTTCGAGGGTCAGCCATCTCGGTCCGTCCACTTGGCTCACCGCGGCACGTCCACCTCGGGCGGCGTTACGGGCTTTCACACTCTTGGCGCGGGTGATGACTCGCGCGATTCGAGTTTCGGAGTCGTAGGTGAATCCGACGGCCACCGCATGCGGCGAACCATCGGCTCGCTGCGTGACCAACACGGCAAGGTGACGCTCGCGCAGGAATGCGAGCACTTCGGGTGTGAGGTCGGTGGGATCGAGGGCCATCAGCGAACGGGCATCAATGAGTGGAGATCGATTCGAGGATGTCGAGTCGGGCGGCCCGCCGAGCCGGGAAGATAGCGGCCACGACTCCGACCACGACCGCAGCGATGAGAATGTTGACGATCGTCGACACCGGCACTGCAATGGTGCTGACGAACGAATCGGGTAGCGCCGAGGCGACGGTCGTGCCGAGGGGGATGCCGATCAGGAGTCCGAGAGTTGCACCGAAAACTGCGACGATGACGGCTTCCCATCGAATGGTTCGCTTCAACATGCGCCGACTCATGCCGACCGCGCGGAGCAATCCGAATTCACGGGTGCGTTCGAACACCGAGAGAGCCATCGTGTTGGCGATTCCGAGCACGGCGATGCCGATGGAGAAGATCAGAAGTCCATAGATCACCTGGAGGAGCTGGTTGAACTGATCCTCCTGACTCTGCTGGAACTCGGCCTGGTTCTGGACCTCGGCACTCGGATAATCACCGGCGACGTCCTCCACGGCCCGGCGGGCCGTCTCGATGTCGACTCCTTCGGCGATCTTGGCCCCGATGAAGAAGTCGACCGGAGGTGCCGTCGAAACTTCCGAGAGGAGACCGAGTCCGATGAGCCAGTTGCCCGCCACACTGGAATCCGCGTAGACACCCCCGACTTCGAGTTCGGAGGTCGCGCCGCTCTGCCACGTGACGGTCAGGGTGTCGCCGGTGTCCACGCCGAGATCCCGCGCCGGATCCCGATGCAACAAGATTCGGCCGTCGTCGAGTGATGCCACCGAACCCGAAACCACGTCGATGTCGACGAGTTCACCGAATGCCGCACCATTGACGGCACCGATTTGCTTCTCTTTGCCTTCGACGAGGGCGACGGTGGCGCGGAACGGACTCACCGCCGAGAGTTCCGGTAGCGCTTCGAGTCGATCGGCGAAGGTGGCCGGCAGCCCCTGGAAGTCACCGGGACCGTTGGCGATGTAGAAGTCGGCGGTGACCGAGCCCTCGATCTGATCTTGGAAGGTCTTCTTCACCGACTCGGCGACGACCGACACCGTGCTCACCAAGGCCAAGCCGATCATCAGTGCCGACGCCGTGGACGCGGTTCGACGCGGGGTGCGCTGGGCATTGCGGCTTCCGAGTCGACCGGGGATCGATCGGGTCATGGGCCAGAAAGGAAGTGGAAGCACCCGACTGATCACTCGACTCGCCGGAGCGGCGAACGTCGTCGACAAACTCGCGACGCCGAGGAAGAGGAGGATCGCTCCGAGGGCCGACATTCCGAGTGTTCCTGGCGTGCCGCCGGGCTGTCCGAAGATTCCGGTGCCGAGCAAGGCCACGCCGAGAGCGAGCACGATCGAACCCACAAGGAGGCGCTTGTTCTTCTGGAGGGCCGAGAAGCCGAGTTCGGGTCGCATGGCGGCCACCGGCGGGATGCGACCGGCTCGCAAAGCCGGAATCACCGCCGCCGAAACCGTCACTCCGATACCTACGACGGCCGACACGAGGATCGTCCGGGCCGAGACGATCAACGAGGCCGAGGGGAATGCGGCACCGGTGGCGTTGAAGAGAGCCACGATGCCGGTGGCCACTCCCATGCCGGCGAAGATTCCGAGCACCGTGGCGAGCAGTGCCACCACGAGTGATTCACCAATGATCATCGAGCGGATCTGGCGGGTGCTCGCACCAACGGCGCGCATCAGTGCGAGTTCGCGTAGCCGCTGGCTCACGATGATGGCGAAGGTGTTGAAGATCAGAAATGCGCTCACGAAGAGCGAGACGGCAGCGAATCCGAGCAGAACGTTGCCGAAGATTCCGATGATGTCGTTGATCGCTCCGGCGGTCTCTTTGGCCGACTGCTCACCGGTGATGACCTCGATGTTGTCGGGCAGAGCGGCGTCGATGGCTGTACGTACATCATCGATCGATGCACCTTCATCCACGGCGATGTAGATCGAATCGGCGAGGCCTTTGGCGCCGAGGAACGTGTCGGCGGTCACTGGATCGAACGCGGCGATCGAAGCACCGCCTCCGCCCGAGGTGTTGCCGGTACCGGTGAGTCCGACCAATTCGAACTCACCCTTGCCGGTCGGACCGACGATCGTCACGACGTCACCGATGTCGTAGCCAGCGCGATCAGCCGAACTCTTGTCGAGAGCCACTTCGTCGGGTCCGGCGGCGATTCGACCCTCGAGCAGGGTCCGTCCGTCGAGTCCGTCGGGCCCGACCCACGAGATGCCGAAGGCCGGGCCGGAGGTGACGAGACGGTCGCCGTTCTTCTTGATCACCGTTGCTCCACGAAGCAGATTCACCTCGGCGGTGCGAACACCGTCGACTTCCTTGATGACGTCGACGAGTGATGCAGCAACTGGGTCGCGGTTGGCCCGCGCTTCGTCGCCGAAGGCGATGGTGGTTCGGGCCTCCAGGTCGATTCCTTCGCTCAGGGTCGCGAACAGATCGTTGATCGACTTCTTGACACTGTCGGTCAGGATGAAGGCCCCCGACACGAAAGCCACACCGCTGACGACGGCGAGCACGGTGAGGAGTACGCGCCATTTGCGCGCGAGAACACCGCGGAGGGTCAGTCGGGGGACGGGTGTGGTCATCGGGGGTTCAGGAGCCGAACTTCTTCATCCGGTCGAGGACTCGTTCGGCCGTCGGCTCGGTCATCTCGTCGACGATCTTGCCGTCGGCGAGGAAGATCACCCGATCGGCATACGCGGCCGCCACGGGATCATGGGTGACCATCACGATGGTCTGGCCGAACTCGGTGACGGCCTGTCTCATGAAGCGGAGGATCTCGGCGCCGGTCTTGCTGTCGAGGTTGCCGGTGGGTTCGTCGGCGAAGATGATCTTGGGCTTGCTGGCCAGGGCGCGGGCGACCGCAACACGCTGTTGTTGGCCGCCGGACAACTCGCTCGGTCGGTGATCGAGCCGGTCCTTCAAGTGCACCGCATCGACGACTCGGTCGATCCATTCCCGATCGCCTTCCTTGCGACCGAGATCGATGGGCAGAGTGATGTTCTCGGCGGCGGTCAGCGTGGGGATGAGGTTGTAGGCCTGGAAGATGAAACCGACCTGCTCGCGTCGTAATGCGGTGAGTTCGCGGTCCTTCAGATCCGAAAGATCGACGTCGCCGATCCGAACCGAGCCGGAGGTGAGATCGTCGAGTCCGGCCAGGCAATGCATCAGCGTGCTCTTGCCCGAGCCCGACGGACCCATGATGGCGGTGAAGCGGCTGGCCTCGAAAGAAACCGTGACGCCGTCGAGGGCGCGAACCTCGCTGTCGGCCTTGCCGTAGATCTTGTAGGCATCGGTGGCCGAAGCGGCGACCGTGAGGGTGGGGGACGTCGATTCCGACATGGTTGAAGTCTGCCGTTACTGTCGCCTCGATGCACCGTTCGGGCCTGATCGTCGGTCGATTCGATCCGCCGCATCTCGGGCATTCGTACATGATCGAGTGGGCTCGCGAACGGTGCACCGACCTCGTCGTCTTCGTGAACACCAAAGATGGTGAAGCCGCGCCCGGAGAATTGCGGGCCCGATGGCTGGCCGAGCTTCATCCGAAAGTGACGGTTGTCCGGGTGGCCCACGATCTGCTCAACGACTGGAACGACGAAGATCTTTGGAACAAATGGATCGCTTTGTTCCGATCCAAGTGGCCGTTCGACCACGGCCCCGATGTGGTGATTTCGAGCGACTTCTACATCAGCGAATTGGCCCGACGACTCGGCGCCGAGGCAGTCGTCTGCGACCCGGACCGCGTGAATGTTCCGATCAGCGCCACTCTGATACGAAACGACCCATCGGCGCACCTCGGGAAGCTGGCTCCCGTGGTCCGCCGATGGGTCGAGGACAACTGGTTGTCGGGCTGACTACTTCTTGTTCGGCTGGGGCAGGACGCGCAGGTACGGCTTCACGGTCTTCCAACCCTGCGGGAAGAGTTGCTTGGCCTCGTCGTCGGTCACGGCGGCGCCGATGATGACGTCCTGACCATCCGTCCAGTTGGCCGGTGTGGCGACTTTGTAGTTGGCGGTCAGCTGCAGCGAATCGATCACACGGAGGATTTCGTCGAAGTTGCGACCGGTGGAGGCCGGGTAGGTGATCGTGAGCTTGACCTTCTTGTCGGGACCGATCACGAACACGCTGCGCACCGTGAGGGTGTCGTTGGCATTCGGGTGGATCATGTCGTAGAGATCGCTCACCTTGCGGTCGGGATCGCCGATCATCGGGAAGTTCACCGCCGTGCCCTGGGTTTCGGCGATGTCGCCTTCCCACTTCACATGGCTGTCGACCGGATCGACCGAGAGGCCGATGACCTTCACGTTGCGCTTGTCGAATTCGGGTTTGATGCGCGCCACGTAACCGAGTTCGGTGGTGCACACCGGGGTGAAGTCCTTCGGGTGGCTGAAGAGAACACCCCACGAATTGCCGAGCCACTCGTGGAAACTGATGGTTCCCTGAGTGGTTTCTGCGGTGAAGTCGGGGGCGGTGTCGCCGAGACGGACGGCCATGGGTTCTCCTTGATCGGGTGGTCGAAGTGGTCGTCGGCGACGCTAACCCCCGATTCCCGACTCAACAACTCGGGAATTCGGTTCGGGTATTCCACCTGTTCACGGGGGTCTAAGGTGCGGAGCGTCGAGTTGCGAGGCGAACCGGCGATGACGTCGGATTCGTATTCCACCGAGGGGGAGACATGGCGGGGAAGAACGTGCCCGGGATCGACCGGGCATCGGCGGACAAGTTGCTCACGACCACTCGTTCGGTGCGCAAACGACTCGATCTCGATCGCGACGTGGAACCATCAGTGATCGCGGAGTGCATCGACATCGCGTTGCAGGCACCCACAGGGACCAATGCCCAGAACTGGTCGTTCGTCGTGGTGACCGACCCCGCCAAGCGCAAGGCGATCGCCGACGCGTACCGCCGTGGAGGAGAAGTGATGTCCGGTTCGGGGTATCCGCCTCCGTTGCCTCCCGGCGACCCGCGTGAGCACGTGATGCCCAAGGTGATGGAGTCGGCCACGTATCTCGGTGAAATCCTCGAACGCGTGCCGGTGCACGTGATTCCGTGCGTTCAGGGGCGAGTGGAGTCGGTGCCGATGGTGGTCGCGCAGGCGAGCACGTACGGTTCGATCCTGCCGGCGGCGTGGAGCTTCATGCTCGCTCTGCGTTCACGGGGACTCGGTACGGCGTGGACCACCATCCATCTCTTCCACGAGAAGGAGATCGGTGAACTTCTCGGGATTCCGAACGACTGGACGCAAACCGTGCTGTTCCCGGTGGCCTACTACACCGGTGACGACTTCAAACCTGCGCATCGTCTGCCAACGACATCGATGACGCACTGGGATTCTTGGGGCAGTCATCGTTGAGCATCCGTGTGGAGCCGGCGGAGATCGCCGACCAACTCGCGCGTCGGCCGTATGCCTTCGTGCTCACCAACTCCGATGATCGGGTGCACGTCGTCGCGTTACGACCGCAGGTGACCGGTGCAACGATCGAGTTCGATCGGATCGGACGATCCACCGCCTCCGATATCGAGCGAAATCCGCTGGTGACGATCGTCTGGCCCGGTTCCGAAGGCCCCGCCGAATACGACGCCTATTCGCTCATCGCCGACGGACGTGGCGAGATCGTCAACGGTGTTCTCCGTGTCGTGATGTCCACGGCGGTGCTGCACCGCCCGGCCTGAACGGTCGACGCGCGATCAATTGAGCGCGTCGCCCAATCGCCTGATCGATGTCTCGTTGATCGGGTTCGCCACGAGGATCACTTCGTCGGCGCCGGCGTCGGAGAGTTCGTCCACGTGTCGACCAACATCGCTCGGAGTCGCTTCGTGGTAGGTGTCGGGTCGCGGACGTTCGATGGCATCGTCATCGACTCGTACGAGCAGGCACGCGCTGCGCTTCACTTCGTTCGGATCGCGCCCGACGTCGACGGCAAGTCGAGAGATTCGGTCGTTGGCCGATGCGAAACCTTCGGCCGAATTGCCGAACCAGTCGAACCATGTGTTCCACCAGTCGACGTGAGGGAGAGTCGCCCGTAATACACGCTCGCCGGTCGAGCCGACCATGATTCGTTGCGGGAAGCGAGCCGGCGGAAGCGACACCACGTCGTCGGCCGTGTGGAACCGGCCGTTCAAGGTGACCCGCTCACCACTCGCCATGCCGCGGATCACCTGGAAAGCCTCCTCGAACCGCGCGGCTCGCTGATCGAAAGGCAGTCCGAACGCGTCGAACTCGGGTTTGTTCCAGCCGGCACCGATCCCGAGGATGAACCGCCCAGCGCTCACCTCGTTGATCGTGGCCGCCATCTTGGCGATCACCGCCGGTGGGTGGAACGCCAAACAGGCGACGAGCGGGCCGAGATCGACGCGCTCGGTTTCGGCGGCCAGTGCTGACAACAGGGTCCAGGCCTCCCAGGGTCCGCGCTCGGGTCGGCCATCGCCTCGGTAGAGCAGATGATCGCCCATCCAGATGGACGCGAAGCCTGATTCTTCGGCGGCACGCGCCATGAGCACGTATTCGGGCCATGCCACGACGCGTTCGACTTCGGGGAGTTGGATGCCGATGCGGGCGCGATTCATCTGATGGAGTCTGCCATTCGAACGACTACTACCTTTTGTTACGTGAGCACCCGACCGTCACCGTCATTTCCCGATCATCTCGGTGTCCGTAGCGATCCGGAGGCGATCGAAACCCAGTGGATGCATCAGGTGCTCGAAGCGGCCGGAGTCGCGCGTGGTTCACGGCTCGAGAAGTGCGAGTTCGCCGGGTACGTCGGTACCGGTCAGACCGGGTGCAACGCCCGTTTCGATCTCACCTGGAGCAATCCCGCCGGACGACCACCGACGATCATGGGCAAGTTCCCATCACGCGACGAGACGGCCCGGCTCACCGGATTCGGCGGTAGCGCCTACATCACCGAATGGAACTTCTACCGCAACATGGCGCACACAGTCGACGTGCGCGCTCCTCGGTGTCTGCACGCCGCGTTCGATGCCGAGGCTCCGGGCTTCTGTCTGATCATGGAAGACCTGGCCGGTTCGGAGCAGGGTGATCACTTCACCGGGCTCACCCTCGACGAAGCCGCCCTTGCCGTCGATCAGGCGGTGAAACTGCATGCGCCGCGTTGGGGGGACCCGACTCTCACCGACTCGTGGCCACAACCCTCCACCGACGACGAGCGGGCCGAGCGCCTGCACATGCTCTACTCGATGTTGCTTCCGGCCTTCCTCGAGCGACTCGGTTCGAGGCTCGAGGCACCGATCGTCGATTTCGTGCAGAAGTTCGCCGATGGTGTCGGTCGCTGGGCCAGAGGTACCGGTTCGCCACTCACGGTTGCGCACTACGACTTCCGCCCCGACAATTTCTTGTTCGCTCGTCAACCGGATGCACCTCCGCTCGTGATCGTCGATTGGCAGACGGTGAACCAGGGCATGGGCATGGTCGATGTGGCGTATCTCGTGGCCAGCAGTTTCCACCCCGAGCACCGAGCCGAACACGAACGCGCCCTCGTGGAGTCCTACCGCCAACAGCTCACGGCTCGCGGGATCGCCTACGACTTCGACACCTGTTGGCGCGACTACCGGTTCGGGTCCCTGTGGGGTCTCATCATCACGGTGCTGGCGACGTCCATGGCCGCCCGCACCGAGCGGGGTGACGATCTCTTCGTCTACATGGCGACCCAGTACGCGAGTCAGTGCATCGACCTCGAGTCCCTCGACCTGCTCAACTGATCCCGCCCCGTCGGAACCGGCTAGAAATGGGATGATCGGTCACGACAAGGGGGCGTCATGACGACACAGCAGGGGACCACCACCTTCGATCCCGATGCGTTGCGGGACAAGTACCGACTCGAGCGCGACAAGAGGTTGCGGGCCGACGGCAACGAGCAATACATCGAGATCGCCGGAAAGTTCGCGCACTATCTCGAGGACCCCTATGTCGCCCCGGTGGAACGCGGGCCGCTCTTCGACACGACCGAAGTGATCGTGATCGGTGGTGGCTTCGGAGGTCTGCTCGCCGCCGCCCGCCTTCGCGAAGCCGGGATCGAGAGTCTGCGCGTCGTGGAGAAGGGCGGCGACTTCGGTGGCACGTGGTACTGGAACCGCTACCCGGGCGCCGCGTGCGACGTCGAGTCGTACATCTATCTGCCGCTCCTCGAGGAAGTCGGGTACATCCCCAAGGAGAAGTATTCACGAGCGCCGGAGATCCTCGCCCACAGTCAGGCCATCGGCCGACACTTCGACCTCTACCGCAACGCGTGCTTCCAGACCGAGGTCACCGAGGTGCGTTGGGACGAATCGGAACGCTTGTGGGTGATCTCCACCAATCGTGGCGATCACATGAAGGCGCGTTTCGTCGTGATGGCCAACGGACCACTGCATCGCCCGAAATTGCCGGGTATTCCCGGTGTCGAGTCCTTCGCCGGACATTCGTTCCACACGAGCCGCTGGGACTACGACTACACCGGTGGAACTTCGGAGGGTGACCTCACCAAACTGAAGGACAAGCGCGTCGGCATCATCGGCACCGGGGCCACGGCCGTTCAGTGCGTCCCGCACCTCGGAGCCCACGCCAAGCAGTTGTACGTCTTTCAACGCACGCCCTCGTCGATCGATGTTCGCAACAACCGACCGACCGACGACGACTGGGCACGCTCACTGCGCCCTGGCTGGCAACAGGAGCGGATGGACAACTTCAACGCGCTCGTCTCGGGCGGTTTCGCGGAGGAGGATCTGGTCAACGACGGCTGGACCGACATCATCGGCAATCTCCTGATCCGGTTGCGCCAGGAGTCGTCACCCGATCTGTCACCCGAAGGGTTGGCCCGGAATCTCGAACTCGCCGACTTCGAGAAGATGAACCAGATCCGTTCACGAGTCGACGACATCGTCGCCGATCCGAAGACAGCGGAGGCGCTCAAGCCGTGGTATCGGCAGTTCTGCAAACGTCCGTGTTTCCATGACGACTATCTGGCCACCTTCAATCGACCCAATGTGGAGCTCGTGGACACCGAAGGTCGGGGAGTGGAGCGCATCACCCCGAAAGGAATCGTGGCCAACGGGGTGGAGTACGAGATCGACTGTCTGATCTACGCCACCGGCTTCGAGGTCGGCACCGAATACACCCGCCGCGCCGGCTACGAGGTCTATGGCCGTGATGGCATGTCTCTCACCGAGAAGTGGGCCGATGGCGCTCGCACTTTGCACGGGTTCCACAGCACCGGATTCCCGAACTGCTTCATCGTGAGCAACATCCAGTCCGGTTTCACCGTGAACTTCCCGCACATGCTCAACGAGCAGAGCAAGCACATCGCCTACATCCTGTCGGAAGTCGCCAAGCGAGGAATCACGACCATCGAGGCGACGCCGCAGGCCGAAGAGGACTGGGTCCGCACGATCATCAACCTGTCGCAGTTCAATCAACGTTTCCTCGAATCGTGCACACCCGGCTACTACAACAACGAGGGCAAGCCGGCTGATCGTGCCGTTCAGAACGGCAGTTACGGGGCCGGGCCGGTCGCCTTCGTCGGAGTCCTCGAGAAGTGGCGGGCCGAGGGTTCGATGTCGGGCCTCGCGCTGGACGCCTGAAGCAGCCAGAAGCGGGGACGGGGCGACCAATGGAGACCTACCCGAAGCATGTGAATCATGAACTCGGGCCGATGAAGTGTCCGGTCGACCTCGATTCGGTCGACCTCTTCGGCGAGG
>JBEGQB010000045.1:0-10061 GCA_041181165.1 Actinomycetota bacterium | reverse complement strand
CGGAAGGCGTCGACCTTCTCGAATGCAGTACCCATCGAATCGGTGTCGGTGGTTTCGTCACCGAGGAAGATCGCCATTCGAATCGCTTCGTCGAGATCACCGGGCGACAACGTGATCCGAGAGACGTCCTCGGGCACTTGTTCGGAGAGGTTCTCGGCGGTGGGAAGGATGTCACCGGCCCACATTCCGGCGAAGCAGTCCATGAACAACTGGCGCTGCTCGCCCTCGATCGTTGCACCGAGTGCTCGGAGAACGAGATCGGCGTAACCGACGCTGATGAGGTAACCCACGGCGAAGTCGCCCGGTATTTCGTCGTACGCCGCCTGAGCGATCTCGACATCGATTGTGACCGTTGCCGTATCGGAACACACGTACACGCCGATGGTGACCTGTTCGGCTTCACCGGTGCCACAGGCCGGAGGCACGTCGGTGGGTTCGGCGACGACGAGACGAGGACTCTTCCAGGTGTCGAGGGTTCCGGCGAACGACGAGTCCCAGTAGTAAGTGAGATCGTCGGCCATGAGGTCGAACATTTCTTGATCGAAGGGGAAGTCGCCCGGGGACTGCCGCTGATACTCCTCGGGGGAGAAACCGAACTGAAGTGGGATCGGTTCGTTGATCTCGTAATCGACGCAAGGTTGCAGGCCACCGAAGAAGCCGTCCTGGAACGCGCTGACGCGATCGAAAGCCGAACCATGGGCGGCCGGATCCTCGGGGACGTCACCGGGCATGTCGCCGAGTTGAACGAGACCGAGCAGCGAACTGGTGAGGTCGGCGTCGGAGAACCGGTAGCCGTCGATGCCGTTCGCTTGTACGTCGGCGACCCATGCGCCCACGAAACAGTCGGCCTGAAGCTCCAGCGTGGTGTTCACGAAGCTGTCGAGGATGTCGGCGCGCAAGGACGACTGAATCACATGACCCCACTCGTGGGCGACGATCAAGCCAACGCTGGCCAGCCCGAATTCGTCGGCGAAATCGGGGAAGAGGACGTCGTCGTCGTAGACGATGAAGTCACCGTCTTCGCAGTAGAAGGCGTTGTCGGTGACCTCGTCGTAGTCACCGGTGAAGTCGCAGCCGCGGGGAAGCTTCTCGGGATTTCCCGGAAAGTGCGGATGCACACCTCCTTCGAGAGGTGGGTAGTCGGCCCCGTAGTTGAGCGGATAGTTCGTTTCCCAGAACTGCTCGATGTCGGCGATCGCATCCACCAAGAACTTGTCGTAGTCCCGGGGCTGCTTGGAGGAGTTGAGTGGAAACCCTCCCTCACCGAAACCGCTTGCGGGAAGGCCGACGCGGAGTTCCGAACCGTCATTGGGTTGTGATGACGAGGACGTTCGATCGGAACCCGGGGAGCTCGTGGTCGAGTCGTTCATCGAACATCTGGTGGCGATGGCGATGAGCGCCACCAGCACGACGAGTGTTCGAGGTGATCTCACGAGATCGCTTCCAACTCCTCGAGTACGGCGGTCATGGCGTCGATCTCCGGTTGCTGACCGGCGATCATCGACCGGGCGAGGTCCTTCACTTCCTGATTGCGGCCGTTCTCGAGTGCGTAGTCGGCCATGTGGATTCCACCTCGATGATGGGCGATCATCAGTTGGGCGAAGAGGACGGAAGCGTCAGCTCCCTCGGCGGCGGCGAATGCATCGAGTTGCTCGGGAGTGGCGAGACCGTTCATGTCGTCGATCGGAACGGGCATGCCCATCCAACTCATCGCCGTTCCGGTGTCGTTGGCCTCGGACTCGTGGAATTGACGGAGCATCTGGATCATTCGACCGACTTCCATCTGTTGCGAGTACAGAATTTCCTCGGCGAACAGGCGAAGGCGCGGGTGGGTCTCGTCCCCTGAGGTCAGGTAGAAGTACGCCATGTCGACGGCCTGTTCATGGTGGTAACGCATGTCCTGCAGGAAGCCGACATCGACTTGGTTGTACGAAGGTGACGCGTTCTTGTCGCCGATGTAGTAGCCGAGTCCGACCCCGAGGATGAGCGCTGCCAACCCGAGGGCGATGAAATTGAGTGGGTTCTGCCACCACGGGAGCACGATGTCGACGTCGTCGAACTCGGGGTCGGCCATGGCATCAGTCGGGCGAGCGGAGATCCCGTCGTCGGTCATGTTCCCAGCGTGGCACAAGTTTTGCGTCGTTGCGGAGTCACCCAGGGTTTGCCGGTAAGTGGGGACACCACTACTCTCCCCCTACTTATCCGTGACCGAATCCCGGTCCTCTGGCAGTGAGGTTGATGTGACTTCAGCTCTTGGTATTTCCTCTCCGACCTTGTTCGACGTGATCAGCCGTCGTAAGGAAGGTTCGTCCACTCTGGCTCGTTCGGCGGTTGCGGTCGTCGGCTTCGCCGTTCTCACTGCGCTGTTGGCTCAGGTCCGTATCGGACTCGGATTCACCCCGGTTCCGATCACTGGTCAGACCCTTGCCGTTCTCCTCGCCGGGACGACCCTCGGGTCACGACGCGGCGCGCTGTCGATGGCCCTGTACTGGATAATCGGAATGGTCGTTCCTTTCGGTTGGTACTCGAACGCGACGCACGGCTGGGAAGTCGCCACCGGCGCCACCGCCGGCTATCTCTTCGGCTTCATCGTGGCCGCCTTCGTGGTCGGTCTCCTGGCCGAGCGCGGACAGGATCGCAACGCCCTCACGTCGTTGACCGCCATGCTCTTTGGCACGTTCGTCGTCTACTTCTTCGGCGTTGCCTGGCTGGCCCACAAGATCAACGTGCCGGTTTTCGACGGTGATCAGAACGCGCTCACGATGGGTCTCGTGCCCTTCGTCGCCGGCGACATCGTGAAGTTGGTCATCGCCGGAGCGGTCGGGCCGTCGGCCTGGCGCCTCGTCGAGGGTCGCAAGTCCTGACGTTCAGCCGACGACTTCGCCACTGATCACCGTGATGGCTCGCGAGCCGGTGATCTCGACGATGAATTCCCAATCGTCTCCGTCGTTGTCGGTTGCCGTGCAGGCGAATTGCACGCCGATGTCGTCGGACGTCGGCTGCTCGCAGACCGCATGATCGAACTTGTATCCGGCCTCTTTGGCCAGGTCCTGACTCTCGAGATATTTCTCGGCTTCTCGTCGGTAATCACCCGACGACGCGGAGCAGGCGACGAGTGTCGCTCCGGCAACGACCAGACCCACGAGCAGTCGGGATCCGTTGGCGGGTTTCACGAAGCCTTGTCTAGTCATTCGTCGTCGGCCTCACACAGTCGGAACGGCTGCTGATCGGGCGCGGCGGATCGTGTCGGCCGACAGGATCACGAGCGCCACCCAGACGAGTGCGAATCCGATGAAGCGGCTCACCGAGAGGTCTTCGTCGAAGACGAGCCAACCGAGAAGGAAGTTGATCACCGGGACCGAGTACTGCATCGGTCCGATCACGGTCATCGGCACGCGCTGCGCGGCGTAGGCGAACATCATGAGCGGCACCGCAGTGATCACCCCGACGAAGGCGATCAGTACCCATTCACCGGCATGGGCGCTGCGCGGAACCGAGTCGACGTAGCGCAGATGCCAGGCGACGAGCACGATCGCCGCCGGCAGCAGAACGAACGTCTCGGCCGTCAGACTTTCAGGAGGTGAGAGCGGGACCCGACGCTTGAGATAGCCATAGGTCGTCCAACTCGCGGCGATCACCAACGCGTAGTACGGGATTCGCCCGTAACTGAAGGTGAGGACCACCACGGACGCGGCTCCAAGGAGCGCGGTCACGGTCTGAGCGGGCCGCATCTTTTCGTCGAGGACGCGCACGCCAACGAACATCGTTCCGAGCGGAGCGATGAAGTAGCCCAGAGCCGCCTCGACGACGTGGCCCTCGCTGACGACGATCACGTACGAAGTCCAGTTGACGGCCAGGACGATCGATGCAAGTGCGATGACCGGCCATAAGCGCTGCCGGGTGATGTCTCGAGCCAGTGGAGTGAGCAGTCCACGGGCACCCATGAACAAGCTGAGAAGGATCACCGACGCCACGATCCGGTAGCCGATCAACTCGAGAGGGGCGAAGTGTTTGAGGCCCTTCCAATAGAAGGTCAACAGACCCCACAGGACGTAAGCCGAGATACCGGCTGCCGCTCCACGTCGGTCGAGTCCGGTTTCCGGGGAGGTCACCTGATATTCCTATCAGCCGCCGTCGCCCAATGAAGTCGTCCGTCACCATCCATCGTGCGCAAGTAGCGTCGGAGTCATGTCGGCGAAAGAAACTCGTCAGTCCGCGTGGGCCGCGGCTTCGAGTCTGGGTGCGCCAGGAACCATCGCAACATTGTTCGCCGCCGATCCGGAGCGAGGACGCCGCTTCAGCTTCGAAGTCGGAGACCTCTTGGTCGACGTGTCGAAGCAACGTTGGGACGAAACCGTCCGATCGGCTTTGCTCAGGATCGCAAACGGCGCCGATGTGACGGGTGGATGGCGTGAGATGCGCTCGGGTCGACCGATCAATCTTTCCGAGGGGCGTCCGGTGGGGCACACGTGGTTGCGCTCGCCGCGTTCGGAGCGAACGATCGTCGACGGAGTGGACGTCGTCGCTCAAGTGAACGATGCGCTCGATCGAATGCTCACCTTCGTGGACGATGTGCACGAAGGGCGCTTCGCCGGCCGAGCGGGTGAACGATTCACCGACGTGGTCAACATCGGTATCGGGGGGAGTGATCTCGGGCCCCGACTCGCCTACGAGGCACTTCGTGCGTTCCGGCTGGGTGGTGTTCGATGCCACTTCGTCTCCAACATCGATCCGGCCAACGCCGCCGACGTCCTGAGCTCTCTCGATCCGGCGCGAACCCTTGTCGTCGTCGCGTCCAAGACCTTCACGACCGAAGAGACCATGGCCAACGCCCGACGAGTACGTACCTGGTTGTCCGCCGGTGGCGACCCGGCGCGTCAGATGTGTGCGGTCACCGCCGATCCCGATCAGGCGGCGCTCTTCGGCATCGCCGCGGATCGATGTTTTCCGTTCTGGCCGTGGGTCGGGGGACGGTTTTCACTCGCGTCGTCGATCGGCCTGCCGGTCGCGTTGGCCGTCGGCTCGGCGGCCTTTCGCGACATGTTGATGGGGCAGCGGATCATCGACGAGCACGTCGATCGCGCCGAACCGGCCGCCAACGTTCCCCTGGCCATGGCTCTCATCGGTGTCTGGAATTCCCGCGCCCTCGGGATTCAATCGAAGGCGGTCGTACCGTATTCGTACGACCTTCGTTCGCTGCCGGCTTTCCTGCAGCAACTCGAAATGGAGTCGAACGGCAAGTCGGTGCACCGAGACGGCACGGCGGTCGACGGGCCGACGGCGCCCATCGTGTGGGGTAGCGCGGGGACCGATGCGCAACACGCGTATTTCCAGTTGTTGCATCAGGGCACACAGTCGGTTGCCATCGACTTCTTGGGTTTCGCCAACGGATCGGACGAACCCACAGAGCAACATGACGCGCTGTTCGCCAATCTTCTCGCCCAGTCACGAGCGCTCGCCTTCGGGCGCCCGGACTCGGAAACCGATGCGTTGGCGTCGGCGGACCATCGTCGGTTTCCCGGCAACCGTCCGAACACAGTGATCGTGGCTCCTCGTCTCACACCTTCGACCTTCGGTCAGATCGTCGCTCTCTATGAACACGTCGTGTTCTTCCAAGGTTGGCTGTGGAACATCAACAGCTTCGACCAGTTCGGAGTGGAGCTCGGCAAGCAGATGGCGGTGGAGGTTCGAGCCCAGATCGAGGGTCGAGTTGCTCCACACTCGGATTCGTCGACTCGTCGTCTGACCGAATGGTTCCACCGACACCGATCGACGGCAGGCGGCTGAACGACGATGGCCATCCACCAACTCGAACGGGTCACCAACCTCCTCACACTTCTCCTGTCGGCGCGGCGTCACGTGACCTTCGAGGAGATCCGCAACGAGTTGCGTGGTCAGTATCCAGAGAACTTGGTGGCGGCTCGGGCGGCGTTCGAACGCGACAAGGCGATCCTGCGCGACGAAGGTGTCCCCATCGACCAGACGGTTCTCGGCGGAGACCAAGCCGGTCAGACCGGGTACCGCGTGATGCGAAGCGCGTACGAGATCGCTGATTTCGGTCTCTCCGATGACGAAGCACGCGCGTTGCGGCTCGCCGTGGGGACGATCCGGCTCGGTACAACGTGGTCGACCGAAGCGCTCTGGAAGGTCGACCTCCACGGATCGGCTGATGACTCACCGTCGGGGATCGGAGTCGAACTGCCCGTCGACGAGCGATTGCCGGTGATCCATCGGGCGATCACGGAACACAAGGGTCTCGTCTTCGGGTATCACGGTCACGCGCGTCATCTTCAGCCCTGGGGTCTGCTCGCCCGGGACGGCTGGTGGTACCTCGTCGGATTCGAGGCCGCTCTGGGCGATCAGCGCACCTTCCGTGTCGATCGCATCGAGGGTCGAGTCGAGATCGACGCCGGAGTTTCCTTCGAACGACCGAACGATTTCTCGGTGCGTGATGCCTTCCCGGCCGACCCGAAATTGTTGCCCGACAACGTCGATGTCGGATCCGACGTGGCGCGGGTACTGGTGGATGCGACCGACGCTGCATCGGTGCTCGCTCACTATGGTCCCGAGGCCCTGGTCGAACAGCGTCCTGATGGCGCGATGGTCTTCGACATCCCTTGTGTGAACGTTCGAGCCTTTCTCCAGTGGTTGTTCGGTTTCGTCGAGCGAGCCGAAGTTCTCGAGCCGACGATCCTTCGCGATGTCGTCGTGCAATGGCTCGACGACCTGGCACAGGTGAGGTCATGAGCCGCCGCGGCCCGCGTCCGGTGAATCTGCGCCTGCGGCGAATCCTCGTGATGCTGCCATGGCTCATGGAGAGGGGCACGGTGTCGACCTCGGAGATGGCGGCCCACTTCGGCCTGTCGGTCGACGAGCTCATCGCCGATCTCACGTTGGCGTCGTTGTGCGGCATCTCGGAGGACCCGAACGACCTCATCGATCTCTGGGTCGACGAAGACGAAGTCCATTTCGGTCTGCCCAAGTACTTCGAGCGTCCGCTTCGACTCACTCTGCCGGAAGCATTCGCTCTCGTGGTCTCGGCCAAGGCAGCGCGCTCGTTGCCCGGGGCCGACTCGACCGCGGCGCTCGACAACGCGATCGGAAAGATCGCGGGGGTGATCGGAGAGAACTCGCTCGCCGGGCTCGATGTGGAGATCGATGCTCCCGAGGCGGTCGCCGGTCTCACCAAGGCGTCGACCGACGGCTCGATTCTTTCGATCGACTACTGGTCGCCGACGACCGGCGAGTCCACGACTCGTCGGGTCACCGCTCTCGAAGTGTTCGCCGATGGCCCCCACTGGTATCTCCGTTCCTTCGACCACGGTGCGACCGCCGAGCGGACCTTTCGCATCGATCGCATCGAGAGCTGGGTGGCCACGGGTGAATCGGAGCGTCGCCCGGTCAGTCCGCGTCGACCGTGGTTCACTGACTCGCCCGATGCAACATCGGTGATGCTGGCGGTCGACCCGAGTTGGACCTGGGTCCTCGAGCAGTATCCATTGGTCTCGACGGCGACTCGTGCCGATGGCTGGGTGGAGGTCCGGCTCGTCGTCACCAGTGAACGTTGGTTGCGTCGGCTCCTGCTGCGCCTTGGTACCCATGCTCGAGTTCTCGAACCATCGGAATGGATCGGACTCGCCGCCGACTCCGCTGTGCTCGTTAGGGATCGCTACCGACGTACGTGAGCGAGAAGCGCTTCGTCGGACTCGACGTGCAGTCCGCGTAACAGATGCGGCAGGACCCGACCGGCAGCGCGGGCGTCGTGCAACGCATGGTGGGCGTGGCCTTCATCGACTCCGAACTCGGTGCACAGGGTCGACAAGCGGTGGTTCGCCTGGCCGCGCCCACCGAGCCGGCGCGAGAGGTTGAGGGTGCAAAGGGTGCCGGCCCAGTCGAGAGACACGCCGAGTCGTTGGGCCGCAGCGCGTAGGAACCCGACGTCGAAGGCCGCGTTGTGAGCGACCACGATGCAGCCTCGGGTCTCGTGGGCGAACTTCTTCAGCACCTTGTCGATCTTCGGTGCGAACACCACCTGGCGACGACGAATGCCGTGGATCTCGACCGGACCGAGTGACGACGTGAACCGATGCGGTGGGCGGACGTAGGACGACCACTCGCGAAGCGGCTCACCGGCCCACGTCTGATGGACGACCCCGATCTGCAAGATGGTGTCGGAGTCGGGCTTCAGCCCGGTGGTCTCGAGGTCGACGACCACACATGGCAAACCCGAGTGCCACGCGGTTTCGGGATTCGACGGTGGCACGACGCCACCCTAGGTGTCGGGTGTGGTGGCGGGTTCAGACGGCGACGCGCTGACCGCGTGCGCGTACACCGATGGGTGCAGCCACGGTGAAACCAGCGAGGTGTCGTTCTTCTTCTGACTCGCCGCCCCAGAAGCCGTACTCGCGATTCTCACGAGCGAAGCTTTGGCAGTCCGTGTTGACCGGGCACGTGCGACAGAGCAAACGAGCCTGCGCTTCGCGGCGCACGCGAGCCTGCGGGCGCTCGGCCTTGGGCGGGAAGAACAGGTGGGTGCGACCCTTGCAGACCGCGTGGTCCATCCAGTTGGTCGAGGCGCTCAGTTCCACCATCAGTGCTTCGAGTGCGGACACCGTTCCTGCCTTTCGGGGAGAGAGGGGCGGCGGGGACCGGAGGGGGAGGGCCCCGCCGCACGGATTTAACACTAAAACTGAAAATGGGCATGGTCAAGGAAAAGTTCAAAAATTCCTGAGGCGACTGCCGGCTGCTAGAGGAGCTCGGCGGCGAGCGAGGCGACCTCGCTGCGCTCACACGATGTGAGGGTCACGTGCCCGAACAGGCGCTGACCCCGGAATGCCCCGATGAGCACGGCCAACGCGTTGTTGGACTCACCGAGGTAGGGGGCGTCGATCTGGCTGGTGTCTCCGGTGAAGACCACCTTGGTCCCCTCGCCGATGCGGGTCAAGATCGTCTTCAAGGTGGTGGGTTCCAGGTTCTGGGCCTCGTCGACCACCACGATCTGGCGGTGCAGGGACCGGCCACGCAGGAAGGTCACCGATTCGAGCGACAGCTGGTTGCGGGCCGTGAGTTCGTCGATCATCGCCCGGGCTTCCCGGTTCGAGCGCTGATCGGAGAGGGCGACGATGGCATCGTGAATGGCCGACATCCAGGGATCGAGTTTCTCGTCGAGGCCGCCAGGGAGGTAGCCGACATCGGCCCGACCCACCGGTACGAGAGGCCGATAGACCGCCAACTTCTCGTAGCGACGCTCCTCGACGACCTGCTCGAGTCCGGCTGCGATGGCCAGGACCGTCTTGCCGGTACCGGCCCGACCGTCGAGGGCGATCACGCTCACCTCGGGATCGAGGAGCAATTCGAGAGCGAATCGTTGTTCTTTCGAGCGTGCCCGCAGGCCCCACGCTTCTGGAGACGAAGGCGAAATCAGACGAAGTTCGCCATCGAGGCATCGAGCCAGTGCCGATTGGCTTCCGGATCGGAAGATGACGAACGAGTTCTCGGTCAGGACACCGGGTGCCGCGATCTCATCGGGAGCGATGCTCGCTCCTTCGTACAGGCGATCCACCGTCTCGGTGTCGCACTCGATGGTGGTCCAGCCGAGCGGGCGGGTGGACGAGACGCGTCCGACGAGCTGATGTTCATGGGCATCCAGTCCGAGGTGTGCCGCCTTGAGTCGCAGCGCGGCATCGTTGGACACCATTCGTGTGGGCGCGGTCTGTGCTTGTCCGAGTGCGGCACCGATGATCCGGTTGTCGGCCTTGGCGGGATCGAGGCCGTGCTCCACGAGGAGGTGACGTTGGATCCCGTTGATCTCGATGTGAACGGTGGCACCCTCAGCACCCTCACCGACCGGGACGGGGTGGGCCAGGGATCCTCCGGCGCGGAGGCGGATCTCCTCGAGATGTCGTAGGGCGGCCCGAGCGGCGCGGCCGACATCATCGGGCCGACTCTTCAGTCCGTCCAACTCCTCGATGACCGTCAGCGGGATGACGATGTCGCATCCGGGGTAGGTGGTGAGGCAGTTGGAGTCGGCGATCAGGACCGAAGTGTCCAGGACCACTCGG
>JBEGQB010000044.1:0-10340 GCA_041181165.1 Actinomycetota bacterium | reverse complement strand
TCGAGATCGACGCGACCCACACCGGCGAGAGGCGCAACTGCCGACTGCACACGGTTGGTGATCTCGTTGCGCAACGGACAGCCCGCCACAGTGAGCGCGATCTGGATGCGCACATCACCGTTACCGGCGATCTCGACGTCGCGGAGCATCCCGATGTCGACGATCGACCGGTGGAGTTCGGGATCTTCGACGGGACGCAACGCGTCGACGATCTGCTCTCGGGTGAGCGACATGGGGGAATCCCTTCTGGGGGTGGGGTGGGGGTGTGGCCACCTGAATTTGCACTACGGCGATAGGTAGAATACCGGCGTGTCGTCGAGCGCTTCCACCCCGGTCAGTGGTTCGGCGTCACGCTCGCAGTCCGGGGCCTTCACGGCCACCGTGTCGGCGATCACCAACGCCTTCGGCGATCCGACACGGCGCGCGATCTACCTCTCCGTCCGGAGCGCGACTGACGGTGCAACTGCAGCCGAAGTCGCTTCCGAGTTCGGTCTGCATCCGAACGTCGCTCGCCACCACCTCGACAAGTTGGCGGCCGGTGGATACGTCGAAGTCGCCGTGGCCCGACCCTCTGGCGGGGGTGCCGGTCGTCCGTCGAAGCGATACACAGCGGTCGCCGATCTCGCTTCTGGTGAGTTCCCGGTTCGCAGCGACGATCTCGTTCTGAGTCTTCTCGGCAAGACCCTCGCTCTGTTACCGGCCGACCAGGCGCAAACCATCGCCGAAGAAGTCGGACAGGAATACGGACGCGCCATGGCTGCTGCACTCACCGGAAGCGATCTGGCGTCGGGTCAACGGAGCCTGCGATCGGCGATGCAATCGGTGGCCGACGCGCTCACCGCCCACGGTTTCGCGGCACATGCCGAGAAGCGCAACGACCAACTCCGGATCATCAACAACCATTGTCCCTTCGGAGACGTCGCCATCGAGCACCCCGTCATTTGCGCCGTCGATCGCGGCATGGTGAAGGGAATGTTGTCGGCGCTCTACGGCGATGCTGATGTTTCGACGGCGGAATCGTTGCCGCAGGGTGACAGCTTCTGCTCGACGATCGTCTGAGCACTCGCACCCGGCGCGAGGTAGCGTGATCCGAGTCCGAGGAGGTCGTCGTGGAAGTTCGAATCGTCGTGAGCAATGTCGGTCGTGAGGTCGCACTCGAGCAGGCCGATGACGAACTCGAGGCCACCAAGAGCAAGGTCGAAGCCGCTCTGAGCGGTGCGGTCGATGTCCTCTGGCTGACCGACAAGCGTGGTCGACAGGTCGGAGTCTCGGCATCCAAGATCGCCTACGTCGAGATCGGCAACACCGACAAGGACCGTCGCATGGGGTTCGGTTCGTAGGGTGTTCTTCGCCCGGTCGCACGATCGGGCAGACTCGTAGTCATGGCAACTCTTGCCGAACTCGTTCGTCAGCACACCGATCTCTCCAAAGAGGACGCTTCGCATCTGCAGCAGTTGGTGGGCGAGTGGGGCATGCTCGCCGATCTCTGTTTCGCCGACCTCGTCCTTTATCTGCGCGATCACGACGGCCGTTGGCTCGTCGGTGCTCAGGTACGGCCGGCCACTGGCCAGACGATTCACCGCACCGACCTCGTCGACACTTCGGCGAGTACCGAAGAAGCGGCGCTGCTCGAGTCCACTCTCACCTCGGCTCGGATCTCCGAAGCCGAACTCGTCAAGGTGGGAATCGACGACTCCGTGCACGTGCTCGCCATTCCGGTGCGCGGTGAGAACGGACCCGTGGCGGTCCTGACGCGCGAATGGTCGTCCAAGACGAGCCGCCAACCCGGAGAGCTCGAGCGAACGTATCTCTCGATCTTCCAACGCTTCGCCGAGATGATCGCCCAAGGTGCGTTCCCGTTCGCTGGTCGGGCCGCCGACCTGAGTGCTGCTCCACGCGTCGGGGACGGCGCGATCGTGATCGACGAACACGCACGTGTGCGATACGCATCGCCGAACGCGGTGTCGGCTCTGCACCGGGTGGGCATCAGCGCCAACGCGGTCGGACAGACGCTGAGCGAACTCGGATTCTTCGACAGCCCGGTGCGCCAAGCCTTCGAGCGACTCGAACCCGTGATCGAAGAATTCGATCAAACCGCCGACGTCACGCTGCTCGTGCGTTGCATCCCGATCGTCGCCGATGGTGCGGCGACCGGCGGTGTGGTGCTGTTGCGCGACGTCACCGAGGTCCGCCGTCGAGATCGCATGCTCCTGTCGAAGGACGCCACGATCCGCGAGATCCACCACCGCGTGAAGAACAACCTGCAGACGATTTCGTCCTTGCTCCGCCTCCAGGCGCGTCGGCTCACCTCACCGGAAGCCAAGGCCGCCGTCCAGGAAAGCGTGCGTCGAATCCGAACCATTGCACTCGTTCACGAAACTCTGTCGCGCGAACCCGGAGACGACGTCGCCTTCATCGAGATCGTTCGACCGCTCTTGCGTCTGGCCGAGGAAAGCTTGCAGTCCCCGGATCGACCGGTGCGCTTCATGGTTGGTGGCGACGGCGGTCGACTACCGGCCACCATCGCCACACCGTTGTCCGTCGTACTCACCGAGCTCCTGCAGAACGCTGTCGATCATGGTTTCCCCGAAGGCAGCGATGGCGGGACCGTTGTGGTTCAACTCGACGGCGACGACGACGAGATGCGCATCACCGTGATCAACGACGGACGACCCCTCGATCCGAAGTTCGATCTCGATGCCGCCACTGGTCTTGGCTTGTCGATCGTGCGCACACTCGTCACGACCGAACTGAACGGCACGATCGACATCCGTCCGGGAACCGCCACCGATTTTGCAGCGGCTGAAATCGAGGGTCGCCCGAAGGGCGGGGGAACGGTCGTGGAACTTCGCTTGCCGCGTTAGCGGTCAGGAGGCGATGACGCTGGCCTTGGCGACGGCCAAGGCCTTCTTGCGAGCGGCGATCTGACGCCGGATCTGTCGACGCTCTTCTTCCGAGGTGCCGCCCCAGATGCCCGAGTCCTGGTTGGTCTCGATGGCGAAGTCGAGACAGCGCACCTTCACCGGACACTCGAAGCAGACTTCCTTCGCGCGATCGATCTGCAAGAGTGCCTGTCCCGTCGTGCCCACCGGAAAGAACAACTCCGGATCGGTGTCCTTGCACACTGCTTCGTTGCGCCAGGTGTAGTCGGCCGAACCGAGGGCGAGGGATGAGGCGAGGATTGACACTGTGTGCTCCCAGCAGAGAAGGGGGTGAACGAGGGGATTGCGGGCCGGTGACCGAAGGACATTCGTCCCGCTCCCCAAGAGTGGCAAACCATCGACCGACTATCAAGAGGTGAACAAGAATTTCCTTCGACTATCCACAGCCTGTGCATTTGTGAATGTCGGAGGACGGCGAACCGGAGTCCTTGGATCGGGGTTCAGCGGCGAATCACATCGATGTCATGCTGTGGTCATGACCGCCGTGATCGCTCACCGGGGCGCCTCGAAGGCCGAGCCCGAGAACACGGTGCGCGCATTTCGACGCGCCGTGGAAATGAGAACCGATGGCATCGAACTCGATGTTCGTCGAACGCGCGACGGTGTGCTCGTCGTTCATCACAATCCGGATCTCGCCGATGGTCGGGTGATCGCGCATGTCGATCGGGACGAATTGCCATCTCATGTCCCGACCCTCGACGAAGCACTCGACGCATGTCGACCGGCGTGGGTCAATGTCGAGATCAAGAACGATCCGACCGAACCCGACTTCGACGCCACCGACTCGATCGCCGACGAGACGATCGAACTGCTGGCGCGTCGTGGAGAAGGCGACGATCGCTGGTTGATCTCGTCGTTCCGCCGCGAGACGGTTGATCGTTGCCGTGCGCTGCGTCCGACGATTCGCACGGCATGGCTCACGGTGAAAGTCGAGGACACTGAGGCGGTACGAGTGCTCGACGGCTTGGTGGCGAGTGGCCACGGCGCGCTGCATCCTTGGGTCGGTGCACTCACCCGCGATCTCGTGGATGCGTGCCACGCACGTGGCCTGGCGGTGAACACGTGGACGTGCGACGACGAGACGCGCATGATCGAGTTGGTCGAGTGGGGTGTGGACGGAATCTGCACCAACCTGCCCGATGCGGCACGGCGGTTGATCTGATCGCCGGCTACGAAATGGCCGGGAACGCCAGCCGAACCGCCTCGGGAACGTGGCGGAAGTGCAACCGAGTGGTTTCGCCGAGGTAGTCACCGTCGACCTGATACGGGAACGGGTTCTCGTGTTCGACAACCAATTCGTGAACGTCGTCGAACACCGACACGTTCTCGTTCGGTGTGACGCCTCCACCTTTCAACGCGCCGAGAACGGTGGACAGGATGGCGCGGGCCGACATCGTGCGGAACGTCACCGCCACGAGTGGCTTGTCGAGACCGGCGTTCGGTGAGAGGTCGAGCGGTCGGTTGCCGAGGAACGAATACGGGTTCGTGTTCATCACGATGGTGAAGTAGCCGTCGTTCACGAGGCGGGCGGATCCGCTCGGAGTGCCGTCGGTTCCGTATCCGCCGATGGCGTCGTCGGCTGCCACCCGGAAGTGCGGATGTTTGCGGTCGTACTTGGTGAGCCAGGTTTGAAGCGCGGCATAGATGAAGAGTGGATGGCCGGCCCAGCGCTTCAGATAGGCGCGTTGTTCGACCGTACGTACGACGGCGGCGTCGTAACCGACACCGGTGTGGAAGCAGAAGAAGCGTCCGTTCACCCGACCGAGACCGATCGGTCGGATGTTCCGATCCGGATCGGCGAGTCCTTCGATGAGTCGGGCCACTGCTGCCGTCGGGTCGTTGGGCAGGCCGATCGTTCGTGCGAACACGTTGGTGCTGCCCCCGGGCAGAACCCCGAGGGCGGTGTCCGATCCCGCCACGCCGGTGGCGACCTCGTTGAGGGTGCCGTCGCCGCCGAAGGAGACGACGAGGTCCAGACCTTGTCGGACGGCGTCCTGGGCGTAGCGGGTGGCGTGCCCCCGGCGGTTCGTCTCCACGACCTGCACATGGTGGTCGTGGGAGAGGGCCCGGTGGACCATCACGGTGTTGCGGGCGGTCACCGACGATGCGAAGGAGTTGACGACCAAGAGGATCCGCACCGCCGCTGACCGTACCAGCCGTGATGCGTTCGGGGTCGTGCGTCACGCTGGTCAGGAGGGTGCCGGACGGGTTGTGTGAACGGACTCACAAGCGAGCAGAATGCCCGTCATGAAAGTGATCGTCTGTGTGAAGCAGATCCCGGACCCCGCCACCCCCGGTGCGCTCGATTCGTCGACCAACACCTTGAAGCGTGACGGCAAATTGATCCTCGACGAGTCCGACGGCTACGGCGTCGAGATGGCGCTCCAGTTGGTCGACGCGGCCGGTGGAGGCGAAGTCAGCCTCGTGTCGATGGCCCCGAACAGCGAGACCGCCGGTCTGCGCACCGCACTCGCCATGGGCGCCGCCAAGGCCGTACTCGTGTCGGATCCTGCTCTGCAGGGTTCCGATGCGCTCACGACCGCCAAGGTTCTGGCGGCTGCCGTGCAGCGACTCGGCGGAGCCGATCTCGTGATCGCCGCCACCGAGTCGAGCGATGGTTACACCGGCACGGTTCCCGAGCAGATGGCCGAGATCCTCGGACTGCCCTCGGTCACTTTTGCCAAGAAGGTCGCCATCGAAGGCGGAACCCTGAAGGCCGATCGTCAGACCGAAGCCGGTTACGACGAAGTCACCTGCCCGCTGCCGGCGCTCATTTCGGTGACCGCTGGCGTGGTCGAGCCGCGGTATCCGAGCTTCAAGGGCATCATGGCCGCCAAGTCGAAGCCGGTCGAAGAGGTCAAGGCTTCCGACCTCGGTGTGTCACCGGTCGGTTGGGCCGGTGCCGGTCAGCAGATCAGCAACGTCGCTCAGGCCGAGGCCCGCGCCGCCGGCGAGATCATCGAAGACGACGGTGAAACCTTCACCAAGATCGTGTCCTTCCTCGAGGGACTCAAGGTCATCTGACGCACGGATCGAAGAGAACGGACTGAACAATGGCAATCAACAACATCTGGGTGTTCGCACAGACTTCGAACGGAGCTCTCACTTCGGGATCGCTCGAACTCGTCACCAAGGCGCGCAGCCTCGGTGGATCGGTCAGTGTCTGGGTCGCCGGTGACGGCGCGTCGGTCGCTGGTGCGGCCGGTGAGTACGGCGCGGCCAAGGTCTACGCCGTCAACTACGGCTCGAACCTTGCCGGCGTGGCCGTGGCGGCAGCCATGAAGGCCACCATCGACGGTGGTGACGCTCCCGATCTCGTGATGTTCCCGCAGACCTACGAAGGTCGTGACGTCATGTCACGTCTGTCGGTCAAGTTCGATCGCACGGTGCTCACCAACAACATCGACATCACCGCCGCCGGCGATTCGGTGTCGGTCACCACTCCGATCTTCGGTGGCAACACTCTCGTCACGACCACCTTCACCGGTTCTGGTCCGTTCCTCGCCGCCTTCCGCCCGAAGAGCTTCGCTCCGGAGTCGGCTGGTGGCGGAGCGGCTTCGGTCGTCGCCGTGAGCGTGCCCGATCTCGGCGCCGCTGGCGCAGCGAAGGTCACGGCCACTCACGTCGAGGAGACGAGTGGTCCCAAGCTCGACGAAGCCGACATCGTTGTTTCGGGTGGTCGAGGACTCGGTGAGAGCGCGAAGTACGAAATGGTCGAGACGCTCGCCAAGTTGCTGAAGGGTGCGCCGGGTGCGTCGCGTGCCATCGTCGACGCCGGCTGGGTTCCGTACTCGTATCAGGTCGGCCAGACCGGCAAGGTCGTGAAGCCGAGCGTGTACATCGCCGCCGGTATCTCGGGTGCCACGCAGCACATGGTGGGCATGAAGGGTTCCAAGAACATCATCGCCATCAACAAGGACAAGGAAGCCCCGATCTTCGGTATCGCCGATCTCGGCATCGTGGGCGACGTCCACAAGGTCCTGCCCAAGCTCATCGAGGCTCTTCAGGGCCGCTGATTCATCCTCATCCGAGGCTCGGGTGATCCCGAGCGAGCAGTGCAACGCCGAGAGGCGTTGCACTTTCGCTTTCCGGGTCGTCATCGGACAGACCAGCGAGCAAACTCAGTTGATACGCGGCTGAACGATCCCCGTCGTCGAAACACCACCATTGAGTGTTCACGAGGATCGAACCGATCTCGTCGGAAAGATCTCCGGAGTCGCGCAATTCGTCCCAGTCGTCGGTGAGTCCACCGATGGCCGCCAGCATCCACCACGCTCCGAAACGACCCGTGGCTGCGCCGCGACGACGGCCATGCGCGCCGCCCGAGGCCCCGCACCACGCAAGCCATGCCATGGCGAGATCCGGTTCGATCGGCGCCAGTCGGCCTCGCGCTGTCCCGAGCGCGTGCAACGCGTCGTCGACGGTGCCGGCGACAACCGTCGATTCGGCGCGGCCGTTCGACGATGTCTTCCAGGGTTCGATCAAACTGTGGAGTGCCCGCTCGACCCATGGGTCGTCGATCGGCTCGAAGTCGGAGGCCTCGGCGATGTCCCGCCAGTCGAGATCGACTCCATCGAGTGGACTCGGATTCTCGATACCGAAGTCGTGGTATCTCGTTCGTACGTATGGCGGCTCCCAGTCGGCCGGTTGCACCGGGATGTCGAGAACTTCGTCGATCGATTCGTCGATCCGATCGCCGACGATCGCGCGCTCGTAGGCGATGAAGGCGCGACGCGGTCCGTGAGGTAGGTGCGGGCTGAGGTCCGACCATGGGTGGTTCTGGGCGATCACTTCGGTGAGTGGTCCGATGGCGAAGCGGCCGCTCTCTTCGTCGAGCACCCGACACGCCCACGTCGGGTCGGCGTACAGCGCGAGCCGGTGTTCGGCGAGAGTCGCCGCCGGCCACAGTTGGCGACCGGTGAGCACCGCCGAACGCGCGCGTTCACGAAGACGAAAGAGCCCGTCCCAATCGCGGTTCGATGTGCGGGTGTCGACCAGACGGACCAGATTGTCGAGGTCGGCCACGGCGATGAGACGATCGAGTTCGTCGTCTTCGATCGGTTGGCCCATGATCAGACCATCGGCCATGGATAGCGGTGACCGGTCGAGTCAATGGGGAAGACTCCCGACTCGGCCAACAACATCGCCCGCTCGACCATGGATTCCACTTCGTCCGAGTCGAGCAGACACGCCACCTCGACGGGTGGATGATCGGCGACCCGGCGCACGACTTCGACGAGTTCGTGGGGAAGTGGTTCGCCGCCGAACTCCCAGATCACCGTGCGGAGTTTGAAGTCGGCCGAGAAACACAGCCCGTTGTCGATGGCCCAGATCTTGTCGTCGCTGTCGATCAGACAGTGCCCACTCTTGCGATCGGTGTTGTTGGCGACGACGTCGAAAGCGGCGATGCGCCGGAATTGGTCGTGCAGCTCCGGCCGAGCCTCGAACAGCGTGAAGTAGTGCTCGGCGAAGTCGGCCTCGATGAACCACTGCAACGAGCCCGGACCGAACGGACCATCGCGTTCGATGGTCGGTGGCACGACACCGAGTCCCATGGCTTCGGAGAGTCGATAGGCGGCGACTTCGCGTCGGAACAGGCCGGAAGGAAAATCCCACAACGGACGTTCGCCGCGCAGGGGTTTGTAGATCGCCTGACCGTGGTGGTCGCCACTCGACAACTTCACGAGGAACGTGGTGTTACTGCTGTAAGGCATACGACCCTCGACTTCGATCTCGCCGTGGGTGAGAAGTTCGAGCGGCGACACTTCAGTTCATCCGTGGGCAGAAATGGCCTTCGAGATCGACCGGCCGCCCGCAGAAATCACAATCGGGTCGACCGGCGGCCACCACACGATCGGTCTGATCACAAAAGGCCAGAGCCTGGACGCGCGAGATCGAGATGCGGATCGACGGCCCCTCGACCTCTTCGTCGTCCACCTCGGCGTCTTCCTCGGGCGGATCGAATTCGCGAAGAACGAGTGTGAAGAGGTCGGCACTCTTGTTGAACTCGAGACCCACCGAGCCGAGGACGAATTCTTCGTCTTCGGGTTCCACGAGCGACATCGGCTCCCGGAAGATCTTGCCCTCCACGATCGGCAAGTGAGCGAGAGCGCGCCGCAGATACAACGCGATGGCTGCGGCCTGTTGCTTCTCGCAACGGACCGAGACGATCTGGGCTCCGGATCGAGCCTGGAGGTAGAAGGTGCGATGCCCGGGGACACCAACGGCCCCCGTGGTGAACACGTCGACCCGATCGAGGTTGATCTCGTCGCTCATGACACGTTTCGCCGGTTCAACTCGGTCGCAGTTCGGCGAGTGATCCGCCGGTCGAGTTCACGGTCAGAACGATCGGCCCACCACCGGAGTACGCGACGGCCGAGACCGAGCACGTGCTCACGACGATGCGCTGGAAGAGATCGAGGTGTGTCCCCATTGCGTGGGCCAGCGCGGCTTTGATCGGGTCGGCATGGGAGACGCACACCACCACACCACCGGGATGTTTCGCACGCAGGCGGTCGACGGCGCTCACCATGCGGGTCTGCATCTCGGTGAAGCTCTCGCCGTTGGGGAAGCGGAAGGTGGATGGTGCGCGTTGAACGGTTGACCACTCCGGTCGTTTCATGAGCTTCTTGAGTTCGGCTCCGGTCCAGTCGCCGAAATCGCACTCGAGGAGTCCTTTGTCGATCGAGGTGCGCAGTCCGAGTGCGGAAGCGATTGGCGCCGCGGTCTCCCGTGCTCTCTCGAGTGGTGACGCGTAGACGGCATCGACTCTCTTCAGTACCTTCAGACGTTCCGCGGCGCGCTCGGCCTGTTGCCGTCCGGCATCGGAGAGGTGCAGCCCCACAGCGCGTCCGGGCAGAACCTTGCCGGTGGTCGGGGTCTGGCCGTGACGTACGAAGAGCACGAGCGTCGCTCCGGGGGCTGGTTTCTTCGCGGCCATCTCGAGTGCCAACCTAGTGGTGGCATGTCGTCAGCGTCTCGTCCGCCCCGTCCTCGTTCGCGATTGTTGGCAGTCGTTCATGATGAAGTCTGCGAATGTCGGCGGTGTCCTCGCTTGGTCGAGTGGCGCGAGCGGATGGCGCACGAGAAACGAGCCGCCTACCGCGAACAGGCGTACTGGGGTCGGCCGATCCCGGGCTTCGGTGACGCGAAGGGCCGACTCATGGTGTTCGGATTGGCACCGGCCGCCCACGGTGCCAATCGCACCGGACGGGTGTTCACCGGCGATCGAAGTGGCGACTGGCTGTATCGGGCGATGTTCCGGGCCGGATTCGCCAATCAACCCGAGTCGACCCGAATCGGTGACGGGCTCGCGCTCGATGGCGCGTGGGTCACGTCGGTCGTGAAGTGTGCTCCACCCGACAACAAACCCGAACCCTCCGAGCGCGATTCGTGTCG
>JBEGQB010000043.1:0-10348 GCA_041181165.1 Actinomycetota bacterium | reverse complement strand
TTCCGATCGCCGTGGCGACTCTGTTGGAGAACGGCGAAATCGCCAGGTGACACAACGCCAGGGCGACGGCGTCGGCCGCGTCCGCGGGTTTGGGGACCGATGTGAGGCCGAGCCGAATC
Organism: Actinomycetota bacterium; assembly: GCA_041181165.1. Taxonomy (GTDB): domain Bacteria; phylum Actinomycetota; class Acidimicrobiia; order Acidimicrobiales; family Ilumatobacteraceae; genus Casp-actino8. The sequence goes on along the minus strand of JBEGQB010000043.1, from coordinate 10,229 downwards.
TGGACCATGCGTTGAATCTCACCTTTTCCGGCCGCACCCCAACCGGCCACCGACTGTTTCACCTGAGTCGGCGTGTACTGCGCAATCACACAGCCACGGTGAGCGGCCTCGGCCAGGACCAATCCGCTGGCCTGCCCCACGCTCATGGCTGTTCTGACATTGGACTGGAAAAAGACCCTCTCGACGGCTACCTCGCTGGGCTCGAAATCGTCGAAGAGGGCCCTCAGGTCCGTCTGGAGGCGAGCGAGACGCGTGGGTAACTCGTCCTGGGGGGACGAGCGAAGAACGCCCAGTGAGACGGCCTGAACACGTCCCGAGGGCTCGGAGTCGAGAACGGCGTATCCGCACCTCGTGAGACCGGGGTCGATGCCGAGAATCCGACCGGGTCGCCCTACGAACATGCGTACGATCCTACCCCAATGGAGGGTCGCGGATGGGTGGATGACGTCCGGGATCAGGACGCGGTTCGCAGAGCCTCGGTGAGTTCATCGACCGATCGGAACGTGAGCCCGGCCAGTGCCCGGTGCGCGTAGCGAACGACCCCTTCGCGGTCCACGACGAACACACTTCGACGCACGAATCCGAGGGGTCCAAGAACCCCGTAGGCCGTGGCCACCGACTTGTCGACGTCGGCCAGGAGCGGGAATTCGAAGCCGTGCTTCCCCGAGAACCGTTCGTGGCTCGACACGTCCTGGGCCGAAATGGCGAGAACGACAGCATCCAGGTCGGTGAACTGCGACAGTTCGTCGTTGTACGAATTCAACTGTTTCGTGCAGACAGGCGTGTCGTCTCCTGGGTAGAAGACGATCACTACTGGTCGGCCCCGGTACTCCGAAAGGGAATAGCTGCGACCCCCCGTCCCCGGCAGCGTGAAACCGGGGGCCTGATCACCTTTGCCGATCGCCATGTCAGCTCACCTCTTCCATGATCTCGTCACTGATGTCGAAATTGGCGAAGACATCTTGGACGTCGTCGTTGTCCTCGAGGGCTTCCATGATCTTCAGAATCTTCTTGGCAACTTCGACATCGGACACTTCGATCGTCGTCGAGGAAACCATGGTCGACTCGGCCGAGGAAACCGTCAGGCCGCCGGACTCGAGTGCAGCCTTGACGTCGTAGACGACACTGGCTTCACACGTGACTCGCCACGAATCACCGTCGGCCACCACGTCGTCAGCGCCGGCTTCGAGAGCCGCCAACATCACCGTGTCCTCGTCCTCTGCACTGTTCACCAGCAGCACACCCTTTCGCGAGAATTGCCAACCGACCGCCCCCGGTTCAGCCATCGATCCACCGAGTTTCGAAAAGATGTTTCGAACCTCGCCTCCGGTGCGATTTCTGTTGTCGGTCAGAGTCTCGACGAGCATGGCGACTCCACCCGGCGCGTAGCCCTCGTACATGATGGATTCGAAGTTTCCGCCATCCGACAGCCCTGCTCCACGCTTGATGGCGCGGTCGATGGCATCGTTGGTCATCTGAGCGGCCTTCGCCTTCTGAACCACCGTTCGGAGCGAAGCATTGGAACCGACATCGGCTCCGCCCTCACGCGCCGCCACTTCGAGCTGGCGGGCGATCTTGGCGAAAAGTTTGCCGCGCGCCTTGTCGGCCGCGCCTTTCTTGTGTTTGATCGTTGCCCATTTGGAGTGTCCGGACATGGTTACCTCGTGTTGCTCGATTGAAGTGACATCTCGATCATCTCGACGAAATGTTCGTGGATACGTGTATCGGGTGACAGCTCGGGATGAAAGGAAGCGGCAAGAGCTCCTCCTTTGCGCACCAGCACCGGCACCCCATCATGAGAGGCGAGAACCTCGATCGAGGAATCGAATCGGTCGATCTTCGGGGCGCGAATGAAAACTGCGTGGAATTCGGGGTGAATACCACTCACTGAGAGATCGCACTCGAAGGAATCGATCTGTCGGCCGTAACCGTTGCGACGAACGGACATCGGCAACGTGCCAAAAGAGATCTGGTCATCCCGTCCGTCGAGGATTTCCTCGGCCAGAAGGATCATCCCGGCACAGGTCCCGAACACCGGCAAACCGGCTCGCAACCGCTCCCCCAACGATTCGAAGAGTCCGGATGACTTGAGAAGATTGCTGATTGCCGTGCTCTCGCCTCCGGGTAGAACGATCCCGTCAATACCTTGGAGATGTTCTGGTCGGCGGATCTCTCGATTGACGATCCCGATTTCAGCGAGACGTTCGATGTGAGCGGCGAATGCTCCCTGCAATGCGAGAACACCAATGACGGGTCGGTCGTTCACCTGGGGGCCTCTCGGAGAACATCGGTCACCAGCCGCGTTCGGCGTAGCGCTGGTTGATCTCGTCCATTCCGATTCCCGTCATCGGTGCGCCGAGTCCTCGGCTCACCTTGGCGAGGATGTCGGGGTTTTCGAAATGTGTCGTCGCTTCGACGATTGCCTTCGCTCGCGGTGCCGGGTCCTCGCTCTTGAAGATGCCCGAACCGACGAAGACGGCTTCGGCGCCGAGTTGCATCGCCAGTGCCGCGTCAGCGGGTGTGGCCAACCCTCCAGCGCAGAACAGCGGCACGGGAAGTTTGCCGGTTTCGGCCAGTTCTTGAACGAGCGGAAGCGGAGCCTGAATGTTCTTGGCCCAATTGAAGAGTTCAGCCGAATCGGCAGTTCCGATCTTCTTGATGTCGCCGAGGATGGAACGCAAGTGGCGCACCGCTTCCACTACGTTTCCGGTGCCTGCCTCACCCTTGGAACGGATCATCGCCGCTCCTTCCGAGATGCGGCGCAACGCCTCACCGAGGTTCGTCGCCCCGCACACGAAGGGAACGGAGAATTTGAACTTGTCGATGTGGTGTGCCTCGTCGGCCGGAGTGAGAACCTCACTTTCGTCGATGAAGTCGACGCCGAGTGCCTGGAGAATCTGCGCCTCGACGAAGTGACCGATGCGGGCCTTGGCCATGACGGGAATCGACACTGCTCTCTTGATCCCCTCGATCATCTCCGGATCGCTCATGCGGGCCACACCGCCATCGCGACGAATGTCGGCCGGAACCCGTTCGAGTGCCATCACGGCCACTGCCCCGGCGTCCTCGGCGATCTTGGCCTGTTCGGGCGTGACGACATCCATGATCACCCCACCCTTCAGCATTTCGGCGAGGCCACGCTTGACAGGAAACGAGCCGGTCAGAGGAGTCGAAGACATGGATTCAAGGCTAACGGCACGTCCCGTCGCCCCATGAGGTCACTTTTGTGAACCGGGCCACGGCACGGATCCAAGATCCGAACCCTCCGGCACGACCGAGGCCTGACCATCCCTGATCAATTCGACCCACGTCCGCCCCGGCGTGAGGGCGATCGGTGAACCATCGGCCGCCGTGAGCACCCAGGGCGATCGGTTGTCCGCCCGGCTCCATGTGCCCTCGAGGAACATTCCGCCGGAGAAGACCCAGACGGTTCCGGTCCCTGTGGTCTGGGCTTCAGGGCTACGGCTGTCGGCCACGCTCGTCTTGTACTCGCAGACGATGACGACGACGTTGTTGGTGGAGACCCTCGTACCGTCGGCCTCGAGGTGCGGCTTGTCCTCGTGGTTCCGTAGGTAGGTGCCCGATGTCTGATCCCATTCCCAGGAGGCCTTCATGGCTCCGTCCATCTTCAACTTCACACCGGTTGCTCGTTCACCCTCGAAGACCAAGCCCTTCTCGAGGTATTCGAATTGCGCCGGAGGACGTCCGCCCCGACCCTCGTCGAGGGCCCAGATGTTGGACAGCTTGGTGAACAGATTGTGGGGCGCCTTCTTGTCGGTGGAACGGTAATAACCCCCGTTGGGGCCGGCAGCCGACACGCTCATGTTCACGAGTTCTGATTTGTTGATCAAGCTGGTGACCGTGTTGTTGCCTCCGCTCCACACGAGAAGAGGCCGGTCGAGGCTGGTACCGAGGTTGATGTCCTGTGTTCGTCCCGAGCGAATCGGACCCACTGGGTCGGATCCTTGCGAGTGGAAGACCGCTGCGAAACGTGTCCATTGCTCGACGTTCTCCTCGTACACGATGTCGGCCCGCGACATGCCGGTCTGAGGGCGAGCGCCGGGCGCGTTGTCGATCTTCACGATGATCGCCGGACGGTCAGCCGTCGTGGGATCGAGGATGTCGGTTCCAGTGAGAGGAAATTTCGGCAACTCCGGTGCGACAGTCGTCGTGGTCTCCTCGAGCGTCGTGGTGACGGCTTCGGTCGAGGACGGGGCTGCGGTCGATTCCGGGGCGGCACTGGTGGAGGAACATCCTGCGAACACGAGTGACGAGATCAGAAGGATGGAGTGAATTCTTCGCATCAGAGCTCCTTCAAAAGTGCGATTCGTTCGTCGAGAGGCGGGTGCGTGTCGAACATTCGGTGGAACCATCCGAGACGACCCTCATCCCGGACACCGGACAGTGGTTGCTCGATCCACAAATGAGCCGTGGCCATGCTCGCAGAGTGGGTGGTCGTGGTGTCGGACTTCAATTTCTCGAGAGCCGCGATCAGGCCAGGTGGGTATCTCGTCATCTGACAAGCCGAGACATCGGCAAGGGTCTCACGGCGACGACTCACCGAAGCCTGCATCGCCTTCGCGACGACGGGCGCAACGATGAGCAGTATGAAGCCGACGAGGGCGAGGGGATTCGATCCGTTCGATCGATCGCCGTCGCGATGCTGTCGACCTCCGTTCCACCACATCATGCGAAGCGACAGATCCGTCACGATGGCAACTGTGCCCACCAGGACAACCGCGATGGTTGACACCAGGATGTCGTAGTTGCGGATGTGAGAAAGTTCGTGGGCCACGACCCCCTCCAACTCGACCCGGTTCATCTTCTCCAACAGACCAGTGGTGACGGCGATGGCGGCGTGTTGAGGATTTCTTCCGGTGGCGAAGGCGTTCGGTGCCGGATCTTCGATGACGTACACCCTGGGCTTGGGAAGGCCGGAAGCGATGCAAAGTCCTTCGACGAGATTGTGGAGACGTTGATAGTTCTCGGGATCGGCCGGAACCGCCCGACTCACTCGGAGGGCGATTTCGTCAGATTTCCAATAGGAGGTCACCGCCATCGCCAGCGCTATGGCCAGCGCGATCACGGTGGGAACGGGTCCGCCGCCGACGAGGTAGCCGACGACCACACCGATGGCGACCGTCACGAGGACGAAGGCGAGAATGAGGACGAAACTGCGCCTCTTATTCGAGCGAATTTCTTCGAACATGCCGCTCAGAACTTGATGCTCGGCGGAACATCGGCCTGGGGTTCGGCATCGAAGAATTCGCGACGGCCGAAATTGCCCATCTTGGCGATCAGAACCGTGGGGAAGGTGTCGAGACGATTGTGATAGCCGAGGACGGAGTCGTTGTAGAACTGCCTCGCATAAGCGACGCGGCTCTCGGTGGCGGTGAGCTCTTCTTGCAATGACAAGAAGTTCTGATTCGCCTTCAGATCCGGGTAAGCCTCCGAGAGCGCGAACACTTGGCGCAAAGTGCCGGCCAGTGCATTTTCGGCCACCGCTTGCGGGCCGGGGGTCGAGGGGGCCGCAATGGCCGCGTTGCGGGCCTGAATGACCGCGTCGAGGGTCTTCTGCTCGTGGCTGGCATAACCCTTCACGGTTTCGACGAGATTGGGAATCAGATCGAGTCGGCGCTTCAGCTGCACTTCGATCTGTGACCAAGCGTTGTCGACGGTGTTACGGCTCCGGACCAGCGAGTTGTAGAGAACGACGATCGTCAGGCCGAGAACGACGAGAACGATGATCACGACGAGAAGAGTCATGGCTTCATCCTACGGTCGCTGAAGCGACGGATGAGCGCGACGAGTCCTTGGAAGACGCGGAGTAGTCGTGACGAATACGTCGGTCGGACGGCAGCAGTCGATTCTCCTGACAGGACTCGACGATAAGCCGATACGTAACTGTCGGCGAGTGCGTCCATGGAGAACTCGAGTGCTCGTCGACGACCGGCCTCGACGAGCCGGAATCGGAGAGTCGAGTCGTCGATGACGGCGTTCAAAGCCTCCCTAAGCAACTCGACATCTCCCGGGGCCGTGAGCAAGGAGTCGTGTCCGTTCGAGGCCACGTTCTGGTAACCCTCGATCGCGCTGGCGACAACCGCGGAACCCGACGCCATGGCTTCGAGTAGTACGACCCCGAAGCTCTCGCCGCCCAACGACGGGGCGCAGAACACCGATGAGCGTCGTAGTCGGTCGAGTTTCTCGGTGTCGGAGATACGACCCAACCAATGAATGCGCGAATCACCCGACCATTCGCGCATCAGGCGTGAAGTCTCCGGCCCATCCGAGGCGATCCAGAGTTGGACATCCGACGGAAGATCACCGTGGGCCTTCAGCAATACTTCGAGCCCCTTGCGTGGTTCGTGCCTCCCGCAGAAAAAGATCGCCCGCTCGCGTTCGGATTCGGCTCGTCCGTCGAAGTATCGGTCGAGCTCGACGCCATTGGGTAGGACCTCGTACTCGCCACCCAGGTATCGCTCGGCGAGTTCGAGGGCATCCTTGGAGACGGCGAAGCGAAGATCGATCGAATTGGCCATGTTCCGCACGACCGAGTTGAGGTAGCGATAACTCGCGCTGTCTCCCGCCGCATGAAAGGTGGCCACGATGGGAGCGGTCCTCATCAACAGGGTGGTCATGCTCGGCCCAGGAGACAGAGGCTCGTGTACATGGAGTACGTCGAAGTCCTCGTCGCGCAGGGCTCGAATCGTCCGCAATGCCGCCGATGGATCCGGCGCCAACGGTGCGATCGAACCGTTGACTGCAGTCGGCAACGAATCACCAAGGGGCGTCACGTATGTTTCCGGAGGCGCCCCGTCACAAGGACCGAGGACTCGCACCTCATGTCCTCGACGTCGGAGTGCGCGCGCCAACCCGAGCACCTGGCCCTGCACACCTCCAGGGATGGTGAGGCTGTACGGACAGATCAGTGCCACCCGAATCGATCCAGGTGGTTCCGCTTCGAGGGGAACGTCGCGCTTGGCCATCAGACCGATCAAACTACCGACTCCCCTGCCTTGGCCTTCGGACCGTCAAGTACCGTCGGGGTATGTCTTCCCGAGGCGATCTTCCCGTCGTGTCCGTCGTTGCTTCACCCGGCAAACGCCGAGCGATTCTGGAGCTCGCGGTCGAAGCCGAGCAGCGCGGATTCAGCGGGCTGGCGTGCCCAACTCTTGGCGGAGCGCTCGGTTTGTGCGTGAGCTTGGCGCACGTCACCAACCACTTGCGGTTCTACACCGCGATCCAGGGCATCTACGGAACGAGTCCGACCGAAGTCGCCAACCTTGCCGCGCACATCCACGAAGTGAGTGACGGCCGGTTCGGTCTCGGGCTGGGTGTGAGCCATGAGCCGATGGTCCGGCGTCTCGGCGTGAAGATGGGTCCCCCTCTGGGTGACATGCGAAATTTCGTCGAGTCCTTGCGAGCAGTCGAGAAGTACAGCGGAACTCTGCCTCCGATCTACGTAGCCGCTCTTCGTGATCGCATGCTCGACTTGGCTCAGGACGTCGCCTCGGGTGCTCTGTGGGCCAACGCAAGTCTGAAGCACACACGTCATCAGGTGCGTCGAGTCACCGAAGATTCTCGTACTCGGGGCTTCTATCTGGCGAACATGATCCCGACGGTGATCGACTCCGACCGCGCCGCGGCGGCGGCTGTCAACCGAAAGACGATGAACGTCTACGTCCGACTGCCGAATTACCGCAACTATTGGAAGGCGGCTGGTTACGTCGCCGAGATGGAAGCCATCGAGTCCGCAATCGTGGCCGGTGAGACCGAGCGACTCGGAGATTTCATGACCGACGAATGGCTTGCCGACTGCACATTGTTCGGAACCGCCGACGAGGTTCGAAATGGTTTCGAGCGCTGGAGGGACATCGGTGTCGAACCGATCGCCGTGATGTCTTCCACCTCCGGAGGTCAAGTGAAGGCCATCGGAGAACTCTTCTCCATCTACGCCTGAATGGTCTCAGCCGAGTCGTAGGGTCTCGAGCGGCTCGAGCCGAGCGGCCCGTACCGCCGGGTACAAACCCGCCAGTACCGAGATCACGATCGCCAGAAGTATCCCTCCGGGTGCCAACCACGAAGCCATCACGAACACCCACCCCGCAATACTGACGCCCACGAAGATCGACAACATTCCGAGGAGTACGCCGAGGAGGCCTCCGACGATGCCGACGAACACTGCTTCGAGCAGGAACTGCAAAGCGATGATTCGGCGAGTATGACCGAGAGCGCGTCGAATACCGATTTCGGCCGATCTCTGAATCACCGAAATCGACATCACGTTGGCGATACCCAATCCTCCGACAATTATCGCCAGCAAGCCCATCGACACGACGATCAGCTGGAGCTGACGGTCACTCTGAGCGGCCAACTCGAGAGCCTCGCTCTTGATCTCAGTCGAGATGTCCTGTGGCCCTCCCAGGTTCACTGCAACCTTCAGAGCCGTCGCCGACTCGTCCTCGGTGCCTTCCACCGATCGGGCGTACAACTTGTTGGGATCGATGTCGTCTCCGACTCCGAGATCCAGGAAGTCGTCGGCGGCCGCCGTGAATGGAATGAAGACGGCGTTGTCGAATCCGGGCTCGAGTTCGACCCGATCGAGAACGCCCACGACGGCATAACGAAGACCGTTCAACTCGATGGTGCGCAATTCGCCGGGGAGGTAATCGAACTCGTCGGCCAATCCGACACCGATGACGGCGGAGCGGGCCCTCCCGTCCTCGTCGAAGCCGTTGATCCAGCGCCCGGACACGAGTGATACCTCGAGCACCTCGGGTAGCCGGGAATCGGCCGCCAGGACCGGGATCGGCACGGTCTCGAAATTCTCGCGGGCTTCGTCGTAAGGGGTGACGATGATGTTCTGCAGCTCTCTGATCGTGCTGACTTTGGTGATGGTGCTCACCGTCAGTGCACGTTCGGCTGCATCGATCGGCAACGTCGGATCCTGCCCGCCAAAGCTGCTGGCCGCCGACGCTTCGATCAAGTTGGTGCCCAATTTGTCGACCTTGGCCTTCAGGTCTCCTTTGGCGGAATCGGTGAGCCCGACGGCGGCGATGATGGCCGCCACGCCGATCATCGGACCGAGAAGGAGCAACAAGGTTCTGACCTTTCTCGCGAGTAGGCCGGTGGTGGCCACTCGAAGGAGGTCACGCAACGTGCTGTTCATCGCAAGCTTTCATCCGAGACGATTCGACCATCGAGCATCGAGACCTTGCGAGCCGCCGAATTGGCGATTCCGACGTCGTGGGTGACGATCACGACCGCCCGCTCCATGGATTGCAGGCTGGTGAGAATTTCCATCACATTGGCCGCGTTCTTGGTGTCGAGCGCGCCCGTGGGTTCATCGGCGAGCAAGATCTTGGGATCGGTCACCAAAGCACGAGCCAACGCGACTCTTTGCTGCTCGCCACCGGACAATTGAACCGGACGATGATCGTGTCGGCGGGCCAGACCCACCTTTTCCAGAGATCCCATCGCTTTCTCGCGACGTTCGGCCGGTTTCATGGCCCGATACAACAGAGCCGTCTCGACGTTCGACAAGGCATCCAAGTGCGGGATCAGATGGAATTGTTGGAACACGAAACCGATACTTCGACCCCGGACGCGAGTGCGGGCGGCATCAGCCAGCCGAGTGACCTCTTCTCCGTCGACCACGATCGTCCCTTGGGTCGGCACATCGAGGCATCCGAGCAGGCCGAGCATGGTCGATTTACCGGATCCGGAAGGACCCACGATGGAGACGAAATCCCCCGGCATGATGCGCAGATCGACGTCCCGAAGAGCCCAGACCTCAGCTGCTCCCGAACCGTAGACACGGGAAACGCCGCTGAGTTCCATGAAGGGCCGTGAAGGATCGATCACGGCCTCGTCGCCTGCGATCACTTGGCCAGTGATCATGTCGGTGGTGCTTCGCCTTCGGCCTCGACATCGACGACGACCAATTCATCGCCGACCAATCCCGTGATGACCTGGGCCCATTCCCGGTCGATCAGGCCGATGGTCACCGGAACTCGCGTGATGGTCCCGGCATCGTTGACCACCCGCACGACGTCCCCATCGGCGGAGCGAAGGATGGCGGCGACGGGCACCGCCAATGCGTCAACGACTTCGTCGAGAGTCACGTCGACGGTGACGGATGCGCCGTCCACGGCCTCGAAAGCCGAATCCACGGTGACGACGCCTTCGTAGATCTGCTCGCCGTTCGGACCGACGGTGGCCGACTCATC
>JBEGQB010000042.1:0-10424 GCA_041181165.1 Actinomycetota bacterium | reverse complement strand
GTTGCGGTCGTATTCGGCCACGTCGTCGACCACCCTGATCGGGAGACCGGCCGATTCGGCTAGGGGGGTCGCAGTCTGCATCGCCCGCTGCATCGGGCTCGCGTACAACGCGTCGATCGACTCCGTGTCGAGGTAGGTCGCCAGGAGCCGAGCCTGCTTCCAGCCGGCCTCCGAAAGCTCGGGGTCCGCCGGCCCGTCGGCAACTTCACGGCGGATCGGAACTGCGTGGCGAATGAGAAGAAGCTCCATCGATGGACTAGATAACCATCTGTGAGTGCCGATTCCGACATCCAGGGCACCGTTCTCGCTTCGTTGACCGAACACGGGGACCCGGGTGGACCTCCCGTTGTCTTCGTCCATGGAAGCATGGATCGACAAGCAGCCTTTGCCCGGACGATCCGACACGTGCCCTTCGTACGGGCCATCACCTACGACCGACGCGGCTACGCGAAGTCGTCCGGCGTGCCGGGCCCTTTCACGATCGAGAGCAATGTTTCGGATCTGTTCGAGATCATCGATCGGGTGGGCGGCAAGGTTCACGCCGTCGGACACAGCTTCGGAGGAGTCACGGTGCTGGCAGCAGCCGAGAAGCGTCCCGAAGTTTTTTGGTCGGTCGCCGTCTACGAGAGCCCCATGAGTTGGGAGCCCTGGTGGCCGGCATCCACTGGCGGTGCCGCCGCGGTCGCCCGGCGTGATGATCCGGAATCAGCGGCCGAGGTGTTCCTCAAGCGGTTCATCGGTGAAGAAAGATGGTCTCGCTTGCCCGAATCGACCAAAGCCAAGCGACGTGCGGAAGGTCGAGCTCTGGTCGAAGAACTCTCCGACCTGCGTCGCCGGCCGGCGTATCTCGTGGACCGGATCACAATTCCGGTGATATCAGCCGTTGGTACCCGAGCTGGCGAGCATGTGAAAGCCGCCGCCAAGTTGCTGGCCGAGAAGTGCTCTCCCGTTCCAATGGTCGAGATCGAAGGAGCCTGGCACAACGCTCCCGCTTCGTCACCGGAGCAGTTCGCCGAGCTGGTCGTCAAGCCCCTTGTGAAACTGGGTCCTTGAGATCGAGTTTGAAGTCGTAGCCCAAGACCTTGCAGACCTCGTCTTGAGGAGTGGCCGAAGCCGATATGCGGTCGACACACTCGTCGATCGTGGAACGCTGGCTGAACACGACGAGGCCAAGCGCGATTGCAATCAGCAGAATCACGAGTTTCGCGATCTTGTTGGCCACGAAGAGGACGATGACGACACCGACCAGGAGTGGGGCCGCCGAACTGGCGGTGACAATGTTCTTGACGGAGTCAACGGAAATGCCGAACACGTCTCGACCCTAGGGGTTCTCTCCATGGAAGGCGTGGCTTTCGCCCCTCGCCAGACGAAGCATTTCCACTAAGTTTCGCCCGTGTCCGATTCGAATCCCGTCCATCTGCATCGACAGGGCCCGCCAGAAACCGAGCTTCCTCCCGCTCCGGCCGAATTCCGTCATGGAGCCGCGCAAGCACGCAGCGCCGACCCCGTCGAGCGCCTCCCAATGGTCGAGAAGTTGGTCGCATCCTTCCCGCGCGAGAGCGAAGGGTGGGCTCTTCTCGCCGAACTTCAGAAATCGGCAATCGGCGCATACGCGTGTTACCGGGTCGGTTATCACCGTGGGCTCGACTCCTTGCGCGCCAACGGTTGGCGAGGGTCGGGCTACGTCCGGTGGCGCCACGAGGGTAATCGGGGCTTTCTGACATGTTTGGCCGGTTTGGCTCGGATGGCCGGAGTCATCGGGGAGCTCAACGAAGCGGATCGCTGTCGGATCTTCTATTTGCAGCTCGAACCCAGTGGAATTCCAGACGGGCTCACGTGATCGAAGGGGTGGTTCTCGCCGGGGGTCGAAGTCGACGTATGGGTACCGACAAGGCACTCGTCACCTTCGAGGGAGAACCCATGTACCTGAGGGCGACCCGAATCCTGAAGGAAGGGGGATGTTCGATGATCTCGGTCATCTCCAGGAGCCCGTTGCCTGGTGACGAGTCGATCAATGGTTTCTGGACCGATGTTCACGGGGGTCAAGGCCCTCTGGACGGGCTCATCACGGCATTGAGGAACGTTCAATCCCCGTATTTCTGCCTTCTCGCGATCGATCTCCCTCGGGTGACCCCACCGGCCATCGCCCGGCTATGGCGGACCATCGATGAAAACGAGACCCTGGACGTGGCTCACCTGTCGGCGCCGTCGGGACCTCAAGCTTTGGCGGCCTGTTGGAGATCTCGGGTTCTCGAGCGCGCCGAATCCTTCTTCGATTCCGGAGGACGATCGGTACACGATCTCGTCGGGGGGTTGCGTGTTGCAACCCTGGCGGTCTCCGACTCCGAGTTGCTGAACGTGAACTCGCCGGCGCAGATGCCGGGAGCCGAAGCGGAGTAAGTTCGAGAAATGCCCCGCAATGACGACATCGGAGTCGACGACATCACCAAACACATGGAAGACGGAGCCCGGCTCATCGATGTTCGCGAGACGGACGAGTACGAATCCGGCCACGTGCCGGGAGCCGAGAACTGGCCACTGTCGAGTCTGACGTCCGATTTCGCGACGATCGGTGCCGCTTCGAATTTGTTGGTCATCTGCCGCTCGGGGGGTCGATCGGCGAACGCGTGCGAGTTTCTTTCTCAGAAGGGTTTCACCGTGACCAATGTCGACGGCGGAACCATGGCGTGGGCGATGGCGGGACGAGACCTCGTCGAGGGCGCGTCTCCGAAGTGACCGTCGACTGGATCGACACCGATACCGACCTTCTCCGGTTGGTCGATCGACTCGAGTCCCAGCCGATCATCGCCATCGACACCGAGTTCCACCGAGAGCGCACCTTTTTTCCGCGACTGGCTCTCATACAACTCGGTTGGCAGGTCGCTGACGGGTTCCACATCGCTTTGGTCGACCCTCTCGCCTGTCGCACCGAGTCGTTGACTACTCTTTTCACACCGGGCCGCGAATTCCTTTTTCACGCCTGTCAACAGGATCTCGACGTCCTTGCTCATTCTCTCGGTTCGGTTCCAAGCACCATTTTCGACACGCAACTCGCAGCTGGTTTTCTCGGTTATTCGACGCCGTCTCTGGCCAACCTGATCAACGCCGAACTGAGAGTGTCGCTCCCCAAAGGAGACCGACTCACGGACTGGCTGCGCCGTCCACTTTCCGATGCCCAGCGCCGTTACGCGGCCGCCGATGTGGAGTACCTCTTCGATCTGAGGGCATCTCTTGTCGACAAGCTCACCGCCAAAGGGCGTCTCGATTGGGCCATCGAGGCTTGTGGCGAAATGCTCACGAAGAAGATGGGTCCATCGGATCCGTCGGAGGCGTGGATGCGTCTGAAGGATGTTCGGGCCATGAAAGCTCGAACCAGGGGAGTGCTGGCTGCCCTGGCGGAGTGGCGAGAACGTCGGGCCATGGCGGCCGACATTCCTCCCCGACAGGTTCTTGCTGATCTGGCGTTGCACGGCATCGCTCAACGCGAACCGGGCACGCTCGAGGAGCTCGGACAGGCGCGCGGCGTGGACGAACGTCATATTCGGGGAGCCTTCGGGCAAGAGATCCTCGAGGCCGTACGCCAGGGGCGTCAGGCTCCGGTCGAGATGCCGGAGCCCGAAGGTGAGGATCTCGAGCGACACCTGAGACCGGCCGTTACCTTGGTTTCGGCTTGGGTGAGCGAGGTGGCCCGGCGCGAGCAAATCGATCCCATGCTGCTCGCCACGCGGTCGGACATCGTCGACTTCCTGCGTCGTCGTCCCGGGAATCGTTTGGCCGAAGGTTGGCGCTGGCAGACGGTCGGATCACAACTCGATCGCCTCGTCGACGGCAGGTCCGGTCTGGCCTTCGACGGGCGGGGTGGATTGCGGCTGATCGAAGTCCCCGAGCCCTCGCCGAAGCTCTGACCAGCGCCGACACCGAAATCAGGGGACGATTACCCAGTTTCTCCAACGCTCAGGTTCTAGACTGATCTCTCGGCCCCCGGGTCGCGTCCATCCGTCGAATCCCCCAGACACTTAGTTCGGAGCCCTGCCGTGAAGAAGGGTCGTCACCGTCGCTTCGAAGAGGCGAGGAAACTCAAACAAGCAGGTCCCAGCGCTGCTGACCTCGGTATCGGCAACAACCGTGCACCTCGTAGTCAGGACGACGAATACGCAGCAATCGCCGAGAAGTACGGCGTCGTTTTCGATGACGACGACCAGGAAACCGACGAGGACGACGCCTCCGAAGAACTCGATTAGCCAACCCCATGGCCCGAGAACTCCGCAATGTGGCCTTGGTCGCGCACGTCGACCATGGGAAGACCACTTTGGTCGATGCACTCCTGAAAGCGACGGGAACCTTCGCTGCGCACCAAGCGGTCGTCGACCGGGTCATGGATTCGAACGATCAGGAGCGAGAGCGTGGCATCACGATCCTCGCCAAGGCCGCGTCGGTGACCTGGAACGACATCAAGATCAACTTGGTCGACACCCCGGGCCACGCCGACTTCGGTGGCGAGGTCGAGCGAGCGCTCACGATGGTCGACGGGATCCTCTTGCTCGTCGATGCCGCGGAAGGACCACTTCCTCAGACCCGTTACGTGCTTCAAAAGGCTTTGGCGCGTGACCTACCCGCGATCGTGATCATCAACAAAGTTGATCGTCAGGACGCTCGCTCGGAGGAAGTTCTCGACGAGGTCTACCAACTCTTCATCGATCTCGACGCCGAGGACCATCACATCGAATTCGAAGTGGTCTCGGCAGTGGCCCGCGAGGGGCGGGCGATGCTCGGACTCGGTATGCCCTCCGCCGAAGCCGACCTTTCGCCTCTTCTCGACGCCATCGTTCGCCGAATTCCGGCACCAGGAGGCGACTCGAACGCTCCATTGCAGGCGTTGGTGACGAACCTCGATGCCTCTGATTATCTCGGTCGCCTGGCGATCGGCCGCATCTACAACGGTGTTCTCCGCAAGGGAGACATGGTTGCTCTGCTCGAAGAGGAGTTCACCGAGGGACAACCGGCACTCAAGCGACGGCTCAGCTCGCTGATGGGCTTCAGTGGTGTCGGCCGCGCCGAAGAGGAGATCCTCGAGGCCGGCGATCTCTTCGTCGTGTCTGGTTTCCCCGAAGTCGAGATCGGGGACACCATCGCTGCCGCTGACATTCCCGTTCCGCTCCCTCGACTCACGGTTGATGAGCCGGTCTTGGCCATGACCTTCGGCGTGAACACTTCGCCCTTCGCGGGGCGAGAAGGCAAGTACCTGACGTCACGTCACCTTCTGGATCGATTGAAGCGAGAGGTTCTTGGAAACGTCTCCATCAAGTTGCGCGAGACCGACTCGGCCGACGTGATGGAGGTGGCTGGTCGCGGCGAACTGCAGCTCGCGGTCCTGATCGAGTCCATGCGCCGGGAGGGCTACGAGTTGCAGGTGAGTCGCCCGGAGGTCATCACCAAGGAAGTGAACGGAAAGAAGTTCGAGCCGCTCGAGCGTGGGGTGTGCGACGTTCCCGACGACTACGTCGGAACGGTCACCCAGGCTCTGGCGCCCCGCAAGGGAAGAGTGACCGACCTGCGTCAAGGAGATCCCGGGCGCACTGTCATCACCTTCGAGTGTCCGAGTCGAGGACTCATCGGTTTTCGCTCCTTGTTGCTCTCCGCCACGCGAGGAACGGCCATGCTCCATCAGCATCACGCCGGCTGGACTCCGTGGGCAGGAGAACTGCCGCATCGGTCGGGTGGCGCCATGATCGCCGACCGCGAAGGGATGGTGACGGCATACGCGCTCGACAATCTCCAGTTGCGCGGCGAGCTCTTCGTCGAACCCGGGGACAAGGTCTATGAAGGAATGGTCGTCGGCGAGAGTGCCAGAGGAGACGAGATGGTCGTCAATGCTGTGCGGGCCAAGGAGAAGACCAACATTCGAACCCATAGTCATGACGACGGGGTGAAACTGGCCGCTCCCATCATTCACACCTTGGAAACCGCCATCGAATGGATCGCCGACGACGAACTCGTCGAGGTGACCCCAACTGCGATCCGAATCCGAAAGCGTCACCTCGGCCTCGAGGATCGAAGGAAGGCCTTCAAAAAGGCCAACGGCTGATCACGTACCGCGTCGCTGTTTCGGTGTGTTCGGATCCGCTTCGTGCGAGATAGGGAAGTTTCGAGGCCTCTCGAGAAGTTCCACCAATTGGTCGTACACGTCGGCGCCGACCGTTTCGATGAGCTCGTCCTTCAAGTACTTGTAGACCGGTTCACGTCCGACGAAGGCGTCCGAGGTGTCGGTGCACCACCAATGGAACTCGTCGCCCGAAACCCCCCAGTCCCGACGCTTCCATTCGCGCACGAAGGTGGTCACGTAGCCGGTGTCGTCCTCGGAGTGATCGAGGCGAATCGGCAGTTGCCAGCAGACGTTCGGCTTCCAGTCGAGGGGCCGTTTACCGGCCTCCATCGCACCGATGTGGAGGGCGCAACCAGCTCCACCCTCGAACCCGGGACGGTTGAGGAAAATGCATGCGCCATCGACTCGCCGAGTCATGGTGTCACCGGCCTTGTTCCGCTTGAGGAACCCTGCTTTGTCAGCCTTGTTCTTGAACTGCCAATTCTTCGCGGAGAGTTTCACGGCGGCCTTCACGACAGTTGCGACATCCTCTTCGTCGACGAAGTGTGCGCCGAACGAGCAGCACCCTTGGTTGAGGTGCTCGGCCGGCTCTTCGAGAACACCTTGGCAACCCTCTCCGAATATGCACTTCCAAGAGGATCGCAAGAAGGTGGCATCGAACACCCAAGTCCTCTGCTCTCTCGGGTCCTCGAAGGAGATCATCTCGTGAAGATCGAGGTGGCGTCCGGAGAGTCCGTTGACGGGAATGCGGCGTCGTTTGCTGGTCACCCGGACAGGCTAAAGGCACAGCGGGTAACCTGAGAAGTCCATGGATCGTCGTCCGCCGGAATCAGCACAGGGCTTGCGCGATGCCTTCACAGGTTTCTTCGCCGCACGTGGGCACACCGAGGTGCCTTCGGCGAGCTTGATTCCGCACGATCCGACTGTTTTGTTCACCGTTGCCGGCATGGTCCCTTTCAAGCCGTATTTCGTCGGAGATGAAATACCGCCCTACAAGCGAGCGGCCACGGTTCAGAAGTGCGTTCGTGCCGGCGGCAAACACAACGACCTCGATGATGTCGGCCGGACGAAGCGACATCTTGTCTTCTTCGAGATGCTTGGCAATTTCTCGTTCGGCGATTACTTCAAGGAGGCGGCGATCCCGTGGAGCTGGGAACTCGTCACCGAGTATCTGGGATTCGACGGCGACCGTATCTGGGTCACCGTTCACACGAGCGATGACGAAGCCGAGGCGATCTGGCACGAACAGGTGGGTGTTCCGATGTCGCGCATCCAGCGACTCGGCGACGAGGACAATTTCTGGCAGATGGGTGACACCGGACCCTGTGGTCCATGTTCGGAACTGCACATCGACCGCGGTCCCTCGTTCGGTCCCGATGGTGGGCCACTGCACGATCCTCACGGCGATCGTTTCATGGAGTTCTGGAATCTGGTTTTCATGCAGTACAACCAGGCCGCCGATGGAACTCGATCGCCTTTGCCGAAGCCGTCGATCGACACCGGCGCCGGATTCGAGAGAATCCTGGCTCTCATTCAGGGAACGGATTCGGTCTGGGAGACCGACGCTCTTTTCCCGCTCATCGAGACGGCACAGTCCGTAACCGACGGCAAGTACCGTCCGGGGGACTACGAGGATCGAACGAGTTTCAGTCTTCGAGTTCTCGCCGAGCACGCCCGATCGAGCTCCATGCTCGTCGGAGACGGAGTGTTCCCGTCGAACGAGGGCCGTGGTTACGTCCTGCGCCGAATCATCCGTCGGGCAGTTCGGCATGCCTACCTCCTGGGCACCGAACGCCTCGTCATGCCCCGTCTCGTAGACACCGCCATCGACACCATGTCCTCGGCATATCCCAACCTGGCCGGCCAGCGCGATTTCATCAAAGGTGTACTCACCCGAGAAGAGGAACGTTTCCGTCAGACTCTGAAAACCGGTGTCGGGATCCTCGAGTCCGAGCTCGATCAAGTGAGTGGGACCAAGCAGCTGTCCGGCAAGACGGCGTTCCTTCTGCACGATACTTATGGATTCCCGCTCGAAGTCACCGAGGAAATCGTGGGTGAACGCGGCTTCGACGTCGACAAGGTCGGGTTCGATCTCGAAATGAGAGCTCAGCGAGATCGGGCCAAAGCCGCCCGCAAGGGCGACGGTGTCGACCAGGACGTGCAGGACCGGTTTCGGCAGATCCTCGATGAAAGCGGAACCAGTGAATTCGTCGGTTACGTAGCAGACGGTTGCACGGCAACCGTGGTGGCCGTCGTCGAGTGTGACGACGGGATCGACCTTTTCCTCGACCGAACACCTTTCTACGCGGAGAGCGGTGGCCAGGTGGGTGATACGGGTTGGATCACCGGACCGGACGGACGTTGTCGAGTCCTCGACACGACCTTTGCGCTCCCTGGGCTGCGCCGCCATCGCTGTCGGGTGGAGAGCGGTGAAATTCGCGTCGGAGACAGTGTGGAGGCCTCGATCGACTCGGATCGTCGGACGTCGATTCGACGTCACCACACGGCAACTCATGTCCTGCACTGGGCCCTGCGCACGGTTTTGGGCGATCACGTCAAACAGGCTGGTTCTCTCGTCGACGAGAATCGCTTGAGATTCGACTTCAGTCATTTCTCGCCTCTTACTTCCGAAGAAATTCGTCGCATCGAGGAACTCGCCAACGGCCAGACACTCGCCAACACCGTCGTGAGCGCCGTGGAAACCTCGAAGGACGAAGCACTTGCCGCCGGAGCCATCGCCTTCTTCGGCGACAAGTACGGTGACCGTGTTCGGGTTCTCCGGGCTGGCGATTCCGTCGAACTGTGCGGAGGGACTCACGTTTCGGCGACCGGGGACATCGGGCTGATCAAGGTTCTGTCCGAGGGTTCGATCGGTGCCAACCTTCGACGTATCGAAGCCGTCGCTGGTGATCGAACCCTCGCGCTGATCCAGGAGCGAGAGGCAGCCATGTCGGCCCTCGCCGAGCTCGTTGGATCGAGTTCGGACTCCGTCCTCGATGCCGTGGAGCGCAAGCTTTCGGAATTGAAGTCCACCAACGACGAAATGAAGCGCCTCAAAGCTCGAGCGGCCGTCGGCCAGGCGAGCGAGCTTGCCGCAAGAGCGTTGGATGGAACAGCCATCGAACGTGTCGACGGTCTGTCGCCCGGAGAGCTGCGTGATCTCGCACTTGCAGTACGTCAGGTGCCGGGAATCAACACTGTCGTGCTCGGGGGAGTGTCGCCATCCGGGGGAGTTTCATTGGTGGCGGCAGTGCAACCGAACTCCGGTCGAGTGGCCGGCGACCTCATCAAGGAAGCAGCCAAAGCGGTGGGTGGAGGCGGCGGAGGAAAGGGTGACGTGGCCACTGCGGGCGGAAAGCTTCCCGAGGGGCTCGATCGGGCCCTCCAGTTGGCTGCGGAGGCAGCCCGCAACTGATGCGCGTCGTCGCACTCGACCTCGGGAGCAAGAGGATCGGGGTTGCGGTGAGTGATTTCGGCGGGTCGATCGCCTCACCGCATTCGGTGATTCGACGTTCCACGAGTCAGCGACAGGATCACGAAGCGATTCGTCGACTGGTCGTCGAGGAGGAAGCGGAGGCCGTCGTCATCGGTCTTCCTCTTGCTCTGGACGGATCAGTGGGACAAGCTGCCAAGGTCGTCATGAAAGAATCCGAGCGAATCGGTACCGTGGTTGGTGTGCCGGTTCACTTTCAGGACGAGCGCATGACGACCGTCGCCGCTGATCGAATTCTCCGAGAGGCCGATCTCTCCGCGACACGCAGACGAGAGTTCGTCGACAAGGTCGCGGCATCCGTGATCCTCCAGACTTGGCTCGACGGTCGCTCGAGGTCATGAATCACACGCTCGAGAAGGACTCCGAACTCGACCCGTACGAGGTGCTGCCGAGGCCGGTCCGCACCCCGAACGCGAGGCTCCCGACCAAACGACTCATCGCAGGCGTCCTGGCCTTTTCCGTGGTGGCCATCTGCATCTGGGCGGTCCGTGAATGGCGCTATCTGGAACGAGTCAACCCCCCGGGTGACCCTTTGGCGGCACAGTTGTTCGAGGTGACGGAGTCGGACACCGTTGATTCGGTCTCCGAGCGACTCGAATCACTCGGATTCGTCGTCGACTCCTCGACGTTTCGTGCCTACGTCGGAGACGAAGGTGGCCTCGAACTGACCGAGGGGTTCTACACCATCAAACCTCGCGACCACATGGGGAACATTCTTCGCGTGCTACGCACCCCGCCGAATGAGACCTTCATCAAGGTCACTTTCCCCGAGGGTTTCACGATCACCCAGATCGCAGATCGTTTGGGATCCACTGTCCCCGGCTTCTC
>JBEGQB010000041.1:0-10617 GCA_041181165.1 Actinomycetota bacterium | reverse complement strand
GCGCGTTGAGTTCCTTCCACGCCGTCTCGAGGAAAGCGATGAGCCCTTGGTGGTGCACCGCTTCGATCGGCGCCTTTCCGTATTCCTTGCGGTCGACGAAACGGAATCGCGAGTCGGTGAGCAGCTGCTCGCGGATCGTCTCGGCCCGACTCGGCTTCTCATAGGTCGGGATCGGTTGACCCATGTTGATCTCGTGCTGCGGGCTGTGCAGTCGATGCAGATCGGTCCAGACGACGTCCATGCGCGACACGCTAGACAATTCGTCGGCGATCAGCGGACCGGATCGTGGTACGGCGTGTCGAGGAACGCCGGCCAGTCGCCACCACCATGAACCTCGATGGTCGCCCCGCTCACGTACGACGCCAACGGTGAGCACAGATACACACAGACGTCACCGATCTCTTCGGGGTTGGCCAATCGACCGATCGGAACTCGCGAACCGGTGCGTTGCACACCCTCTTCGTCTCCGTAGTGCAGATGGGCCAACTCGGTGCGCACCATGCCGACGGTCACGAGGTTCACCCGAACCTTGGGCAACCATTCCTGACCGGTGGTCTTGGTGAAGTTCACGAGTCCGGCCTTGGCGGCGCCATAAGCGGCAACGGTCGGTGCCGGACGCTCTCCCGAGACACTCCCGATGTTCACGATCGCTCCGCCATCGGCTTGGTTCTGCATGTGCCGGTTGGCCGCCTGACTGCACCACATGGCCGACAAGAGATTGAGCGCCACGATCTTGTTGACGAAAGAGGGTGAAGCACTCGACGTGTCGGCTGGTGGACTTCCACCGGCATTGTTCACGAGGATGTCGAGGCGTCCGAAGCGGGCGACGATCTCGTCGATCATCGCCGTCGCCTGATCGGGGTCGCGCAAGTCGGCAGCCAATGTGGTCCAGTCGGCCGGCAGATCGTCGGGGATCGAGCGGGCACACACGACCACGCGCGCCCCGGCATCGGCGAACCGGCGGGCGATCCCCCGACCGACACCCTTGGTGCCGCCGGTGATCAGAGCCACCTTGCCGGAGAAGTCGATGGTGAGTGCCACGAGCCGACCTTAGTGGCAGGTCACGAACCCCCTCGGCTCGTATCTGACGCGGCGTCAGGTCAGAACTACGCTCGCTCCGTGCCGATCTCCCATTCCATCGACCAGCGCGGAATCGCCGAGGTCGTCATGAACTGCCCACCGGTCAATGCGCTCACGGTGGCCCAATGGTTCGAACTCGCCGACACCATCACCGCCCTCGGGCGCGACTCCAAGGTTCGCGTGGTCGTGCTGCGGGCCGAGGGCAAGGGTTTCAACGCCGGAGTCGACATCAAGGAGATGCAGAACACCACCGGTTTCGATGCGTTGATCGGCGCGAACAAGGGTTGCTTCGCCGCATTCGCTGCGGTGTACGACTGCCCGGTGCCGGTGATCTCGGCCGTGGCCGGATTCTGTGTGGGCGGAGGGATCGGTCTGGTCGGCAACAGCGACATCATCGTGGCCAGTGACGACGCGTTCTTCGGTCTCCCCGAAGTCGATCGCGGCGCACTCGGCGCCGCCACTCATCTCGCCCGACTCGTTCCGCAGCACAAGATGCGCGCCATGGTTTACACGTCGGCCACCGCCACGGCCGCCGAGCTCCACGCTTTCGGAAGCGTGCTGAAGGTCGTGCCCCGCGCCGAACTGCGCGACGCCGCGCTCACTATCGCGGCCGGTATCGCCGACAAGCACCCCACGGTGATCCGGGCGGCCAAGGAGAGCCTGAACGGCATCGATCTCTGGGATGTGAAGCGCAGCTATCGCTACGAACAAGGCTTCACCTTCGAGTTGAACCTCACCGGAGTGAGCGACGAGCTGCGCGACGACTTCGCCGGCACCGACAAGGCCAAGCAGGGCGACTGAACGCATGGCCTCCCGGAGCAAACTGATCACCGAAACCGACGCCGTCTCGACGATCGAGAGCGGCATGACTCTCGGCGTCGGCGGTTGGGGCAGCCGGCGCAAGCCGATGAGCCTCGTACGCGCCTTGTTGCGAACCGACGTGAAGGACCTGACCGTCGTGTCATACGGCGGCCCCGACGTCGGTCTGCTGTGCGCGGCCGGCAAGGTCCGTCGACTCGTCTACGGGTTCGTCTCACTCGATTCGATCGCCCTCGAACCACATTTCCGGTCCGCCCGCCAGGCCGGCACCATCGCCGAGCCGATCGAGTACGACGAGGGAATGTTGCAGTGGGCGCTGTATGCCGGGTCGCTACGACTTCCGTTCCTTCCCACCCGCGCCGGACTCGGCAGCGGCGTGATGGATGTCAATCCTTCCCTGCGCACCGTCCGCTCTCCGTACGACGACGCCGAGGATCTGTTGGCGGTTCCGGCCATCCGACTCGATGCCGCCTTCGTGCACATGAACCGCAGCGACGAACGTGGAAACGCGCAATTCCTCGGACCCGACATCTACTTCGATGATCTCTTCCTCACGGCCTGCGAACCCGGACGTCGTTTCGTGAGCGCCGAGAAGATCGTGCCGACCGCCGATCTTCTGAAGGAAGGCACCTTTCACACCCTGAAGATCAATCGATCGATGGTCGATGGCGTCATCGCCGCCCCCAATGGTGCGCACTTCACGACGTGTGAACCCGACTACGGGCGCGACGAAGCGTTCCAGAAGGCGTACGTGGACGCGGCTCGGGACGAGCAAAGCTGGCGAGCTTTCGTCGACCGCTTCTTGTCGTCCGACGAAGCCGGCTATCAGAACGCCGTGACCAAGTGGCACGAAGAACGCAAGGAGGAGAAGAAGTGAGCACCTCTCTTGCCGATGTCGTCGCCGTTGCGTGCGCCGATGCGTGGCGCGGCGACGGAGAGATCTTCGCCTCCGGTATGGGCGTCATGCCGATGCTCGGTGCACGTCTGGCCCGGGCCACGTTCGAACCCGATCTTCTCGTGTCCGATGGCGAAGCCTTCTTCGTGTCGGGTGATCTCCCGATCGGTGGCACCGAAAAACTCGTCGAAGGATGGATTCCCTTCCGTCAAGTCTTCGACACGTTGTGGGGCGGAAGGCGTCACGTGATGATGGGTGCGAGTCAGATCGATCGTTTCGGCAACACCAACATCGCCAACATCGGTCCGTGGAAGCAGCCCAAGGCGCAGTTGCTCGGTGTGCGCGGGGGTCCGGGCAACACCGTGAACAACGCCACCAGTTTCTTCATTCCCAAACACCAATCGTCGGTGTTCGTGGAACAGGTCGACATGGTGAGTGGTGTCGGATACGACCGTGCCCGGAAGTTGGGTGGATTCATCGCCCGACGTCACGACCTCCGCCGGGTGGTGACGAATCTCGCGGTTCTCGACTTCAACGGGCCCGAACACCGCATGCGACTCGTGTCGGTCCATCCCGGGGTGTCGGCGGCCGACGTACAGGCCAACACAGGCTTCGAGTTGCACATCGAGGGTGAAGTACCAGAGTCGCGTGGACCCACTGCACAGGAGTCCGAAGCCATCGAACGCATAGATCCACGCGGCTTGCGACACCGCGAACTTCCGTCCTGATGACCATGCACCCCCGACTTCACACGCCTCTGTGCGATCTGCTCGGCAACG
Organism: Actinomycetota bacterium; assembly: GCA_041181165.1. Lineage (GTDB taxonomy): Bacteria > Actinomycetota > Acidimicrobiia > Acidimicrobiales > Ilumatobacteraceae > Casp-actino8. Next base: position 7,044 of record JBEGQB010000041.1, on the reverse strand, counting down.
ACTACCCGATCGTCCAGACCGGGATGGGTTGGGTGGCCGGACCTCGTCTCACGAGTGCGACCTCCAATGCCGGCGCGCTCGGCATCCTGGCCAGTGCCACCATGGACTTCGATCAACTCCGCTCGTCGATCACCGAAGTCAAGTCCCGGACGAGCAAACCGTTCGGTGTGAACCTACGGGCCGACTCGGTCGATGTGCACGACCGCATCTCTCTCATGATCGACGAAGGTGTGAAGGTCGCATCGTTCGCCCAAGCCCCCAAACCCGAACTGATCTCCCGACTCAAGGACGCCGGGGTCGTCGTCATCCCCTCCATCGGTGCCAAGCGCCACGCCGAGAAGGTTCTCGAGTGGGGTGTCGATGCCGTTCTCGTCCAGGGTGGCGAAGGCGGCGGGCACACCGGTGCGGTGCCCACCACGGTTCTTCTGCCGCAAGTGGTCGATGCCGTTCAAGGTCGGATCCCCGTGATTGCGGCCGGCGGCTTCTTCGACGGACGCGGCCTCGTGGCCGCCCTCGCCTACGGGGCATCGGGTGTTGCCATGGGTACGCGCTTTCTCCTCACGAGTGATTCGTCGGTCCCCCAGACCGTGAAGGACTACTACCTCACCAAAGGTGTTCTCGACACAGTGGTGAGCACGCAGGTCGACGGAGTGCCGCACCGTGTTTTGCGCACCGAGTTGGTGGATCAACTCGAGGGTGGACGCGCTCGTGTGCTCGCCCTCCCCCGAGCGGCCGTGAACGCATTGCGTTTCAAACGACTCACCGGGACGCCGCTGGCCGAAATGTTCCGCGAGGGACTCGCCATGCGCAAGTCACTCGACCTCACGTGGTCGCAGATGGTCATGGCCGCCAACACCCCCATGCTCCTCAAAGCGTCACTCGTGGACGGCAAGACCGAAAGCGGTGTGATGGCCAGCGGACAGGTGGTCGGAGTGATCGACGATCTCCCGACCTGTGCCGAACTCGTGAACCGCATCATCGACGAAGCCGGTCGCGTCCTCGACTCACTCACCGGCCCTCGCTGACACCGGCTCACCCTCACCGAAAGGACACCATGGCCTCCACCACTCTCGATGGCCCCGATGCAGTGCGCGCCCATGTGGGTCGACACCTCGGCTACAGCGAATGGATCACCGTCGACCAAGACCGCGTCAACCTCTTCGCCGATGCGACCGGCGATCACCAGTGGATCCATGTCGACGTGCAGCGGGCCGAGTCGGGTCCTTTCGGAGCGCCGATCGCCCATGGTTACCTCACTCTTTCGCTCTCGAATCTCTTCCTTCCGCAGATCGTGGAGGTCGTGGGTTTCTCGACCGGCGTCAACTACGGAGTCGACAAGGTGCGTTTCCCATCACCCGTGAAGGTTGGCGATCGCATCCGAGCCGGAGCCGAACTCACCGAGGTCACCGATGTGACCAACGGACTCCAGACCAAGATCGTCATCACCATCGAGGTCGACGGATCTCCGAAGCCTGCCTGCATCATCGAGTCGTTGAGCCGCTGGCTCGTCTAGGAGACACCATGACAGTTCGCAATCGTTACGACATGTCCGGACGCGTGGTCCTGCTCTCCGGGGCCGGACGCGGTATCGGCGCCGCGAGCGCGTTGGCCGTCGCCGAGGCCGGAGCCGACATCGCAGTGTTGGCACGCAGCATCGACCAACTCGAATCGGTTGCCGCGGCGGCGCGCGCCATGGGCCGACGAGCAATTGCGATTCCAACCGATGCCAACGATCCCGAAGCAGTGAACGCCGCCGTCGCCCGGACTGCCGAAGAGCTCGGACGCATCGACTCCGTGGTGAGCGTGGTCGGCGGCTCGATGCCCCAGCCCTTCATGAACACCAGCGACCGCGATCTGCGAAACGCCTTCGAGAACAACGTGATCAACGGACTACGTCTCGTGCGCGCCTGCGTTCCGCATCTTCTCGCTGCCGGTGACGGGCGCGTGGGTGCTTCGTCGGTGGTGATGGTGTCGAGCGCCATCGGGCACGTCGTCGGTCGTGGCTACGTTGCCTACGGAAGTGCCAAAGCCGCTCTCGATCACGCCGTCGAGCTCATGGCCGCCGATCTCAATCCACGAATCCGTGTGAACGCCGTTGCGCCGGGTGCCATCCTCACCGAGGCACTCGAGATCGTGGCCGCCGATCCCACGCTGAAGGCGTCGATCGAGAACGCCACTCCCCTGCGTCGCCTCGGTGAACCCGACGACATCGCCGCTGCGGTTCTCTTCCTCGCGTCCGAAGCATCGAGTTACATGACAGGACAGATCCTGAACGTCGACGGCGGTGTCAGGACCACCAACTTCAACTTCCCGATCCCCGACCTGTGACCACCGAACCGGCGGCCGAAGCGAGCACAAGCGAGCGGCGAAGCGCACTGGGCGCACTTCGTCACCGAGACTTCGCGTTCTTCTTCACCGCAGCCGCGATCTCGAACGCCGGCAGTTGGATGCAACTCGTCGCCGTACCGGCGCTTCTCTACGACCTGACCGACAGTTCGACGTGGCTCGGTGTCTCGTCCATGGCCAGCCTGATTCCGGCGGTCATTCTCACGCCCTATGCCGGGGTGCTCGCCGATCGCGTGAGTCGCCGACGGATTCTCCTCATCACGCAATTCGTCCAGATGACGACCGCCTTCGTGCTCTGGACCCTGTATCTGACCGGTTCCATACGTCCCGGCCTGATCGTGGCCCTCGGGCTGTTCGGTGGAATCTCGACCGGTTTCCAAACCGCTGCGTGGCAGAGCTTCGTACCCACGCTCGTCCCTCCCGAGCAGATGCTCGATGCCGTGAAGTTGAATTCGGTTCAGTTCACTCTGGCGCGGGCCATCGGACCCGGACTCGCCGGACTCGTGGTGTCGACACTCGGCACGGGCGCGGCGATCTTCATCAATGCGATCACGTATCTCCTCGTCATCGGCGCACTCTTCGTGTCACGACCGCGCCAGACGATCGCTCGCTCGGCCGGACGCAAAGTCGGTGAAACACTGCGCGAAGGTGGTCGTTACGTGTGGCGGAATCGCCCCCTGCGCATCGCCGTGATCCTCGCCTTCGTCACTTCGATGTGCGGACAATCCCTCCAGCACGTCGCACCGGCGGTGGCCAACCGGATCTTCGATCGTCCGTCCACTGACAACGCCGGCCTGCTCGTGGCTCTCGGCCTCGGTGCTCTCACGTCGTCGGTGTTCTCGGTCGCCATCGGTGACCGACTCGCTCGGTCGAGCCGGGTACTGATGGCGCTCGTCTTGTTCGCTGGTAGCACGGCGCTCATCCCGTTGACGTCGTCGTATTGGGTCGGTCTCGTCGCCTACTTCATCGGTGGACTCGCCCATCTGCAATCCGCAGTTGCCCTCAACACACTCATCCAGGGCACCGTGCCCGATCACATGCGCGGGCGCACGATGAGTTTCTACGTTCTCGGAATCCTTGCCGGCATCCCCTTGGGCGCCTTCGCTCTCGGCCGACTGGGTGACGTCTTCACCATGCGCGTGGCGGTACTGGTGGATGCGATCGCCTTCGTGATCGTGGCACTGCTCCTGATCGGCCGGGGTTGGCTACGCGACCTCGATACGACGAGAATCGATCCGTGATGCTCCCCGAAGGAACGGACCTCCAATACGACGCTGCCCGCGTCCGTCTCGGAGAGGCCGTACGACGTCTCGGCCACGCCGCCGTCGGCCACGAATCGACTCTCGAGGACATCGAACGGGCAACCGAGACCATTCACATGGTGAGCGACGGACTCGAGTCGGCTCCGGTCCGCATCCGCGATCTTTCCAACTTCGGCAAATCGCTCACCGAGACCGCCGAAGACGGACAACATCTGCCGAGCCACATCGCCCGTCCCGGTTCGGGGCCCGGCAGCCCGTACGGCCTGGAGATGGTCGTGCACCGCGAGGGTGATCGCATCCGCGCCCGTTTTCGACTCGGCCCGGCCCACGAAGGCCCTCCGCAGCGCGGTCACGGTGGCGTCGTGGCGCTGGCCTTCGACGACGCACTCGGCTTCGTCCTGAACATGCATCAGATCATCGCCTACACGGGTGAGCTCTCGATCCGCTATCGCGCCGGCACCCCGCTCGGCTGCCCGCTGGCGATCACGGCCTGGCTCGATCGGCGCGACGGCCGCAAGATGTTCATCGAGTCCGAACTACGCGAGGACCGCGACGATGCGCCGCTCATCGCCACGGCGTCGGCGATCTTCATCGAGATCGACCGACACCCCGGAATCTCTGACACACTGTCAGCCAAGGTCTGACGGCCCGGAGGTCGGTCGTCGCCGACACGGGGGGATTCAGATGACGACACTCAGCGACCACGACCGGTTCACGACTCAGCGCTTTCCGCGCGAACTCGTGCGCCGCATGGCCGACAACTTCCGATCCAAGACACTCGATCACGCAACCGGGAACATGACCGAGCCGGCGAGCGTGTTCACCGACCGAGAGCGTTTCGAGAAGGAACTCGAAGTTCTCTTCCGACGCGGCTCACACGTGATCGGCTGGACCGGCGAGCTTCCCCGCCCCGGAACCTTCATCACCAAGAACGTCGCCGGTCACCCAGTACTCGTGACCCGCGCCGAAGACGGAGTTCTGCGGGCCTTCCGCAATGCGTGCACTCACCGTGGCGCGCAAGTGGCCGACGGGTGCGGCGAAGCACGCCGTCTGACGTGTCCGTACCACGCATGGTCGTTCGACCTCGACGGATCACTCGCCGGACAACCCGATGCCTACGCATTCGAGGGAATCGACCGCATGACCCTCGGCCTCGAACCACTTCCGATCGCCGATGTTGCCGGCCTGATCGCCGTCGGTCTCAGCGACGACGCCGATCCACGGGCCGCCTTTGCCGACATCGAGCCTCAATTGCGCTGGTGTAGTTACGACACCCACGAGGTCGTTTGTCATCACTCGTGGAATCTCAAGTCGAACTGGAAGATCGCCTTCGACGTGAATCTCGAGACGTACCACGTCAACTATCTCCACCGAGAGACACTCTTCAATCTCGTTCTGCACAATCCGATCTACGACACGTTCGGTCGACACGGACGATGGGGTTTTCCGACCACCGGTATCGAAAAGATCGTCGATCTCCCCGAGGACCAGTGGCCCGACCCCGCACCGATCAGCATCGTGCACACGCTCTTCCCTTCCGTCGTCCTCCTCGAGACGCCGGTGAGTTGTCAGATGTTCCGCATCTATCCCGGTCGGACGGTCGGCGAATGCACCGTGGATCTCACCGAGGCATCGGTACGACCGACATCGACCGATGAAGAACGCGCCGCGCGCAAGGCGGGAGCCGATTTCGCCGCCGTGGTGGTCGGCAAAGAAGATTTCCCGGCCGCCGAACAGTGCCAGCGCGGAGCCGAAATGGGCCTGAAGCAGTTCGTCTTCGGAACCAACGAGCCGATGTTGCAACATTGGCATCGGACCTGGCGAGCCGCACTCGACGCCGCCTGAACCTTCGACCAAGCCGACCAGACCGGAGTTCATCTCATGCCCATCGTGTCCATCATGCAAGCGCTGGCCGACAAGGCCGCCGAAAACCCAGATCGGCCGGCGATCACGTGCGGTGACGAATCGGTGACCCGACGCGAACTCGAGTCGCGTACGAACCGTCTGGCCCGAGCATTCGCCGAACTCGGCGTGACACACGGAAGCTTCGTGACCGTCGCCCTCCCCAATTCGGTGGGTTTCTACGAGGCCTGCATCGCGGCGTGGAAGCTCGGCGCCATTCCCCAGCCGGTGAGTTACCGCCTCCCCGATCGCGAACGCCAAGCGATCGTCGAACTCGCCGAATCCTCACTGGTCGTCGGTGCCGACGCGGCGGCACATCCGAAACGTCGAACAATTCCGGTCGGTTATCGTCCCGACCCGTCGCTCGACGACGGACCGCTTCCCGACGTCACCTCGCCGGCCATGAAGGCACCGACATCGGGCGGTTCCACTGGTCGACCCAAGCTGATCGTCGCCGGCGATCCCGGTGTGGTGAACATCGGTGCACCCGGAATGGGTCAGCGAGTCGATGGCGTGGTGTGCATCCCCGGTCCGCTCTATCACAATGCGCCGTTCTCCTTCGGCGCCGGTTCGCTCTTCCACGGAAACCACCTCGTGCTGCTGCCGAGCTTCGATGCCGAAGCCACACTCGCCGCCGTCGAGAAGCACCGTGCCGACTGGATTCTCTTCGTCCCGACGATGATGTCGCGCATCTCGCGTCTGCCCGAGGACGTCAAGAACCGCTACGACCTCTCGTCACTTTCCGTCGTGTGGCACATGGCGGCACCGTGTCCGCCATGGCTGAAAGAAGAGTGGTGCAACTGGCTCGGTGGCGAGAAGATCTTCGAGCTCTACGCCGGAACCGAAGCCCAAGCCGTGACGATCATCCGCGGTGACGAGTGGCTGACCCATCGTGGATCGGTGGGTCGGGTCGTCACCGGTGAGATGAAGGTCCTCGATCCCGAAACCTACGAGGAACTGCCTCGCGGAACCGTGGGCGAGATCTTCATGCGCAACGACCGCATCACCTATCGGTACTTGGGGGCCGAGGCCCGCAAGACTCCCGATGGTTGGGAGAGCCTCGGTGACATGGGCTCGATCGATGAAGAGGGATACGTGTATCTGACCGACCGTCGTGGCGACATGATCCTGTCGGGTGGGGCCAACATCTACCCGGCCGAAATCGAGAACGCTCTGTCAGAGCATCCGCTCGTTGTTTCGTCGGCGGTGATCGGACTCCCCGACGAAGATCTCGGCAATCGCGTGCACGCGATGGTGCAAGTATCCGGGCCAGTCGACGAAGACGAGATGCGTACGTTCCTCGGCGAACGCCTCGTGCGCTACAAGGTGCCGCGTACTTTCGAATTCGTGGATCACGCGGTGCGCGACGACGCCGGCAAGGTTCGTCGGTCGGCTCTCCGCGACGAGCGTTCGTAGGGTTCAGACCGCCGAGAATTCGATCGGCAGACTCTGGATTCCGCGCACGAACGACGCGTGGCTGTGTTCGGGCTCGAAGTCCGGGTCGGCGAAGCGGAAATCGTCGAGGCGGGTGAAC
>JBEGQB010000040.1:0-10649 GCA_041181165.1 Actinomycetota bacterium | reverse complement strand
CGATCACGAAACGCGGGATGGCCGCTATCGCATCGAGAGCTCGATGGAAGCCGGCCCCGATCCGTTCGGCTTCATCTGGCCCGCCGAACTCCGAGATGTCGGCGCCGGCGGCGAAGAGGCGCTCTCCGCCGGTGATGACGACGGCACCCGGCGGATCAGCGGTGAGATCAGCCGCGACGTCGGCCAATCGAGCGAGCACTGCTTGGCTCAGTGCATTGACCTTCGGATTGTTCAGAGTCACCACCGCGACCCCGTCATCGAATCGTTCGACGCGTACGAGTTCTTCGTTCGACATGTCTTCCCTTTCGCGCGTCGTCAGGCGCCGACGGACTTCAACATTTCATCGGCTGCCGCCCACGGGTCGACGCTCCGACCGATCACACCATCGGTGAGGGCATCCCAGCGCTCACCGGTGCAGATCTCCCGGGCTCGTTGTTCGAGACGGCGGGCGACGATCTCACGAAGTTCTTCGCGCAAACGAAAATTCCGGCGCCGTTCGAGCTCACCCGACTTGGTGATGAAGTCGCGGTGTTCGTGCACCTTTTCCCACAGAGCGGGCACGCCATCACCGGTCGAACCCACCGTCGGCACGATGGGCGGTCGCCATTCACCGTCGGGGATGTCGGAGAGATCGAGCATCTGTTCGAGGTCGCGTCGAGTTTCGTCGACACCTTTGCGATCGGCTTTGTTGATCACGAAGATGTCGGCGATCTCCATGAGTCCGGCCTTGTTGGCCTGAACCGAGTCGCCCCAACCCGGATTGACGACCACCACGGTGGTGTCGGCCTTGCCAGCGATCTCGACCTCCACCTGGCCGACGCCGACGGTCTCGACCAGAACCCACAGACGACCAATGGCATCGAGCAGACGGATCGCCTCCGGTGCCGCCAACGACAATCCACCGAGGTGGCCGCGAGTCGCCATGGAGCGGATGAAGACCCCTTCGTCGGTTGCGTGATCCTGCATGCGCACGCGATCGCCCAGAATGGCACCACCGGTGAACGGTGACGACGGGTCGATGGCGAGCACCGCAACTTCGATCTGCTGTCGACGCAGATGGCCGATGATGGCCGAGGTGAGCGTGCTCTTGCCGGCTCCCGGAGCACCTGTGAGACCCACCGTGTATGCGGTTCCGCCACGCGGATACGACAAGCGGCCGATCGTGCGGGCGGCGTCGCCACCCTGTTCGATGAGCGACAGCAGCCGGGCCAGCGAACTGCGATCCCCGCCGAGCGCTGATTCGAAGAGGGATTCGGGGTTGCGGTCGCGCCGACTCACACGTTCACCACTTCGGTGACACCGTCGACTCGGTCACGCATGATGCGTTCGATACCGGCTTTCAGCGTCTGGGTGGATGCCGGACACGTTCCGCATGCGCCGACGAGCGTGACCGACACGACACCGGTCGTTTCGTCGACGTCCTTGAGTTCGACGTCTCCCCCGTCGGCTTGTAGCGCCGGGCGGATCGCTTCGATGGTCTCTTCGACCTGTTGTCGCATCGTCGTCATCGTTGGAATCGCCCGACCCGGTCGGACGACCATGGCTGTCAGGCACCCTTGATCGTAGAGTGAGAACCCATGGGAACCTCCGACGGGAGCCCGATGTCATGACATCATCGAGGCTCTTTGCACCCGTCTTCGCGCACCAGGGTGGTTGGGACGAGATTCTCCTCGTGGCCGGCCCGATCCTCGTGATCGTTGGTCTTCTCGTGCTCGTGAAGCGGCGACTCGACCGCTAGACGACGCGCTCGATCGTGGCCCCGAGCGCGGCCAGTCGGCCCACGAGATCGTCGTAGCCGCGATCAACATGCTCCACCCCGCTGATCACGGTGCGACCCTCGGCGGCCAGACCAGCCACCACGAGCGCGGCGCCGGCTCGGATGTCGGGGGCCACGACGGCAGCTCCGCGTAGCCGCTCCACACCATGGACGATCGCATGGTGGCCATCGGTTCGGATGTCGGCCCCGAGTTTGGAGAGTTCTTCCACATAACGAAAACGACCCGGATAGAGATTCTCGGTCATCACACCGATTCCCTCGGCCATGGACAGCAGAGTCACAAGGAGAGGCTTGTAGTCGGTTGCCACGCCCGGGTACGGAAGAGTCTGGACGTCGACGGCGCGTAGACGCTGGGCGGTCCTGATGTGAACGCCCTTCGGCTCGGCCCCGACTTCGACTCCCATCTCGGACAACTTTCGCAAGAACATCTCCATGTGATCGGCTCGCGCGCCTCGCACGTACACGTCACCGCCGAGCATCGCCACCGCCGACATGTAGGTGGCGGCTTGAATCCGGTCGTTGACCACTGCATGACTCACCGGATGTAGCGAACCCGTCGGCACTCCGTCGATCGTGAGTCTGGACGTTCCGATCCCGTCGATGGACGCTCCCATCTCCACGAGCAACTGGCAGAGGTCGGCGACTTCGGGCTCCCGCGCCGCGTTGTCGAGGACGGTCCGCCCTTCTGCATGCACGGCCGCGCACACGATGTTTTCCGTCGCCCCGACCGAAGGGAAGTCGAGACTGATCTCGGCACCGTGCAGTTCTTCGGCGACGGCTTCGATGTGAGTCGCGTCGGTGTCGAACCGCACACCCATCGCGCTCAGACCGGCGATGTGCATGTCGATCGGCCGATCTCCGAAGTCGTCACCACCTGGCATGTCGAGCCTCACGCGCCGACAGCGCGCGATCAGAGGACCAAGAACGTTGATCGACGCCCGGATGCTCTCGACGTTCTCCGGTGGTGGACTCCACTTGATGTCTCCGGCGTTGACGAGTACGAGTTCGTCGAATCGACCTTCGGCGAATCCGACTTCCACACCAAGTGAGCCGAGAAGAGCACCCATCGTCGAGACATCCGAGATGCCGGGAACGTTGGTGAGTCGATGTTCCCCCTCGGCCAGCAGCGAGGCGACCATCAACTTCAGTACCGAATTCTTGGCACCGGGAACGACGACCTCGCCGTTCAGCGGACCGCTCTGATGCGCCACGATGCGGTCCATAGAACCCCAAGTATGCTCGCCACGTGGCCCGCACGAGTAGGCATGTGGTGCGGACGTGGCCCGATACGACGAGTCGGCCCCTCGACCTCGATCGACCGCGCCAGGACGTCGTGCTCGAGAATCGTGTGCACGCGAACGACTCGGCAACGAAGAAGTTCGAGCAGTCCGAGGGTCCTTTCTCGCACTACGAACGAATGGTGGTGGAGGATCCGGACACCGGTGTCGTGACCGAACGAACCACTTACCGACTCGACATCCCGTGGTTCGGCTGGTTGTTCGGCCCTTTGATGAGGCGACGACTCCGACACCCCGAACGTGGATCGGCTTTCTGGGAACCACCCGATCGACTCACGATCAGACAAGTGAACGTGCTCGGACTGCTCGCAGCAGCGAGCCTGCTGTCCGCTTTCAGCAACACACTCTTCACCCAGACCGTCGCTTACGCCGGTGACGATTTCGGGGTCGGCGATTGGGGTCGCGGTGTGGGCGGGATGATCGTGCGGCTCGGAATCATTCTCGGACTACCGGCAGCCCTCGTCGCCGATCGCCTCGGCCGACGTCGGGTCGTGATCGTTCTCGCGTGGTCGGCGCCGATCATCGCCGCGCTCGGGTCGATCGCACCCAATTTCGCCGCACTCGTCGCCACCCAGTCCGTGAGTCGACCGCTCGGTCTGGCTCTCGATCTTCTCGTGGCCGTGATCGCCGCCGAGGAGATGCCCCGAAATTCACGCGCGTACGCGGTGAGCATCCTCGCCATGGCCAACGGGCTCGGCGCCGGAGTGGCCGTGATCTTGCTTCCGCTCGCCGACGTGGGCGACAGCGGATGGCGAGTCATCTATGCGATGTCGCTCGTCTGGTTGGCCGTGGCGGTCGATCTCACGCGTCGACTCCCCGAAACCCAGAGGTTCCTCGAGCGTCGGGCGAGCACACGCGCCACGGTTCCCATGCAGAAGCGCCGACTGGCGATTCAGATGACCGTCGCATTCTTCGGCAATCTTCTCCTCGCACCGGCGTCGTTCTTCCAGAACGGCTATCTGAAGGATGAGCGCGGTTTCTCGGCCGCCATGGTCGCGGTGTTCACTCTGGTCACCTCCACCCCCGCAGTGATCGGGCTGATCATCGGCGGGCGGGTCGCCGACCAACGAGGCCGACGACGGCTCGCGGTGACATGCGTTCCGATCGGTGCAACCTTGATCGCGTCGTCGTTCTTCTTCGACGGACCTCTGCTCTGGATGGCGGCCATCAGTGGAGCAGTTTTCGCGGCCACGGCGTATCCGTCGCTCGCCGTCTATCGCACCGAGATGTTTCCCACCGGCCGTCGAGGACGCGCCGCATTCCTGATACTGGCCAGCGCCCTCGTGGGCGGCAGTCTCTCGCTCCTCCTCGTCGGCGCGCTGCTCGATCGTGACGTGGCACATGGTCCGGTGATGCTCTCACTCGTCGTCGGACCGGCCATCGTGGCCGCCATCGTGTGGCGCACGTACCCCGAAACGGCACACCGCGAACTCGAGGACATCAACCCCGAGGACACGCAGCCGCTCGCTTGAGGTTTTCAGTTGCTGAGGATGCGACGAGCCTCGCTCAGATCACCGATGAGAGAACTGGCAACCGCCTCGTCACCGCCGTGGTCGGGGTGCACCTCGCGCAGACGAGTACGGAATCGTTTGGCAACTTCACGGTTCGAGGGACGAGTGGTGCCGGCTGGGAAGCCGAGAACCTCGAGGGCCCAGGCCCGCGGATCGGCCAGCGACCGCAGTGTCGTCGACTTCGAGCCGGCCAGATGGTTCACGAACGCCGAACCGAGTGGACCACGCCACTGCAGAGCCTTCAACACGACCGGCTCGAGTTGGCGGCGCGTCGCCGTGTCGAGCCGTTCGAGTGCATAGATCGACCCGAGTACTTGCTGAAGCGGGCTGCCCTGGGTGTCGAATTCGAATTCGATCTCGTCTCCCTTGCCCCACAAGCGATGGACACTTCGCGCCATACCGTGCCGGTCGACCTGGAAGCGATGCCGAAGACGCGGTTGCGCGACGCGCTCACCGCGCTGGATCTGCATGAGCAGGCGGTGGATGTCAGGGACGATGTCGTCCTCCACGTCGGCGATGTGCCGAGCAACCACTGCACCGAGAAGCAAACCGCCGAATCCAGGCGCTGGATCGCACGGCAGGACCATGTGTCCGAGCGACACGCGCCGCGTCGGGGTGAGCGGCCGGGTGTGCCACACCTCGAGTTCGGCGAGGAGCGGATTCATCGTTCAGTCGTCGAGAAGACCGTCGGCGAACGCGTCGTCGGCGTCGTCGAAGTCGTCGAGGATGTCGTCGACGATCTCCTCGGCGGCGGCTGGCACCACGAGCGTCTTGTCGATCCAACGGTGTGTCACCCGGGCTGCCACGAGGCTTTCGGTGATTTCGCGGCGTTCTTCGATCGTGTATTCGTCGAGTTCGAACTCGATGGTTTCGTCATCGTCGTCGACACCGCCTTCGACAGCCGTCTTGCCGATCCCGAGTTCGCGCTCCAGACGGTCGAACAACTGGTCGACGACGTCTTCGTATTCCTCCGACACCACCAGTTCGTTTTCGACCCACGCATGGGCGATGTCGGCGTTGGCGAGGAGCGCGGTGAGTTCGGCCTGCTGATCGGAGGTCCACGACGACAAGTCGTAATACACGTTCGGTGCATCCGGATCGAGCGGGTTCCAATCGGTCACGGCGTGGACGCTACCCGTCAGTTCCTCAGGTGACGAGACAGAAACCCTTCCATGGCGTGGTATTCGTCTCGCTTGGCATCGAGTCCTCGGAATCCGTGCCCCTCTCCGGCGAACTCGAAATAGTCCACCATGCCACCGGCCCGTCGTACTTCGTCGACCAACGACCGACTCTGTTCCACCGGCACGACCGGATCCGCGTCGCCATGCAGAACGAGTAAGGGTGTGGCGGCGAGCGCATCGGTGCGGTGCGAGGGCGACCGCACTCGGGAACGTTCGATCGTCTCTTCCTCGGTCCCGACGAGAGTTCGGTTGTAGTGAGCTTCGAACCGATGCGTGACGTGATCGAGGGCGGCGATGTCCGACACGGGATACGACACCACACACGCAGCCACCAGATGCGAAGCCACGGCCGCGAGGTTCAGAGCGGTCATTCCTCCGGCTGAAGCGCCGAGTACCGCGGAGTTCTCCCGTCGAAAACCCTTCGACGTCTGCACGCTGGCCAGCAACTCGATCACGTCGCTGACATCGAGTTCACCCCAGCGACCGAGCAACGCGTCGGCAAAGGCTCGACCGTGACCACTGCTCCCCCGATGGTCCGGCACCAGAACCGAGTATCCCCGGCTGATCCAGTAGTTGAAGCGTGGTTGGAACGACACCGGTGTCTGATCGGTGGGACCGCCGTGGACCCAACACAGGAGACCTCGCCGCTCGCTCGGTGATTCGAAGAGTCGAGCGAACAGAGTTGCGCCGTCCGACGACGTGATCTCGACGAGCGTCGGCTCCACCATCGACCAATGATCCGCCCACGATCGACTCGACGAGACCAGGACGGATCGCCGCTCCCACTCGTCGTCGATCGTGTCGTAGACGACGATCTGCGTCGGAGTCTTGCCGCCCGTTCGCAACGCGGTGAGTCGCCCACCGACCCAGCTCAGTTGCCCGTGAACCGCTTTGGCTCGTTCACGAATCAGGCCGGTAGCGGTGTCGATGGTGCACAGGCGTCCGAATCCGCCTTCGTTGCGGGTGAAGGCGATCGATGAGCCGTCGGGACTCCAACACCACGAGCGCTGGCGTTCGCCCCACTGCGGGCCGGCGTGTTCGGCCGCCTCACTCACCCGTCGCCCGTTTCCCGTGACGACGTTGAGCCATCCCGATGCATCGTCGACCCACGCGAAGTCGGTTCCGTTCGGACTCGGACGCCACTGCTGTATCTGCCGTCGCGGCGCCGACATCACGATGCCATCCGTTGATACGAGGGAGCTTTCGTCCCATGGCATGTCGGGCACGTTCCAGGCTTGCCACACCAGTCGATCGCGCCACCACATCGGATCGATCACGAAGTTGAAGTCCCCTCGATCGATGCGTTCGATTCGCCCGGGTCGGTCGACGTCCACCACGTGTATCTCGGCCTGATCGACGACGAAGGCCACCCGCGTCCCATCGGGGGACACGATCGGGGACGACACAACCCGATCGGTCGCTTCGACGAGCGTCAGCGTGGCACCGTCGCGCCCGAGCAACGTCAACGAACCGGCGCGATCGACGACCACTACCGCCGACGAATCAGGGAGCCAGTCGAACGTGCCACCACCCATTCCCCGAACCGACCGGACGCCGAACGGTGACCAGCGAGTCCATTCGATCCGATCGATTCGGGTGATCATGAGTCGGCCTTCCGGAGCGGTTCCGTCCCACCCGGCAACCACGGCCGCCAACCATTCCCCATCCGGGCTTGGTCGGGGTTCACCCACCTCGGGACCGGCTACGACGTCGTCGAAAGCAACCGGCGGACGGGCGGTGCGTTCGGTCACGTCGCGAGCGTAGGACACCATCGGCTCGAGGGGTCAGACGACTACGGTGGGATCCATGCCCGAAAAGCCGTCACGCAATTTGGCGATGGAATTGGTTCGAGTCACCGAGTCGGCCGCCATGGCCGCCGCCCGGTGGGTCGGTCGAGGAGACAAGAACGGCGTCGATGGCGCGGCCGTGGACGCCATGCGAACGGTTCTTGCGTCGGTTCCCATGGATGGTCTCGTCGTGATCGGCGAGGGCGAGAAGGACGACGCTCCGATGTTGTTCAACGGCGAGATCGTCGGTGATGGCTCGAGCACCAAGACCGACGTCGCCGTCGACCCGATCGACGGCACGACCTTGACCGCTCTTGGTCGCGGTAACGCTCTGTCGGTGATCGCCGTGTCCGAGCGGGGCACGATGTTCAATCCCGGCCCGTGCATGTACATGGAAAAAATCGCCGTCGGTCCTTCGGCCGTCGGACACATCGACATCACAGCCAGCCCCTCACAGAATCTGAAGTGGATCGCCAAGGCCAAGGGAGAAAGCGTTCGCGATCTCACGGTCGTGATCCTCGACCGTGAGCGCCACAATCCACTCATCGAGGAGATCCGGAGCACCGGTGCCCGCATCAAGTTGATCGGTGACGGCGACATCTTCGGCGCCCTCGCTGCCGCCTGGCCCGATGCCGGTGTGGACGTTCTCTTCGGTATCGGTGGTACCCCCGAAGGAGTGATTGCCGCTGCAGCATTGAAGTGCATGGGCGGCGAGATCCAGGGACGCTTGTGGCCGCGCAACGACGACGAACGAAAAGCGGCAGTGGCGGCGGGATACGACCTCGATCGCGTACTCACGACCGACGACCTCGTGCAAGGAGACAACTGTTTCTTCGCCGCCACTGGCGTGACCGACGGCGAACTGCTGAAGGGTGTTCGGTTCCATCCCGGCGGAGCATCCACGGCGAGCCTCGTGATGCGTTCGCATTCGGGCACGGTTCGCTTCATCGAAGCACGGCATCGCCTCGACAAACTCGGCGAGTTCGCGTCCGTCGATTACGCCTGATCGACTCCACCAAACGAAACGGGCGTGGCCCGAAGGCCACGCCCGATCGAATCGTCTGCGGAGACGAGTTACATCATTCCGGGCATTCCGCCCATGCCACCCATTCCGCCCGCACCGGCCGGCATGGCCGACTTCTTCTCGGGCTTGTCGGCCACGAGACACTCGGTGGTGAGCACCAAAGCCGCGATCGAAGCTGCGTTCTGCAGCGCCGCCCGCGTGACCTTGGCCGGGTCGATGATGCCAGCCTTGACGAGGTCGACGTACTCGCCGGTGGCCGCGTTGAGTCCGACCGAACCCTTCTCGGCTTCCACTCGCTGAACCACGAGGGCGCCCTCGAGTCCGGCGTTGTCGGCGATGTTGCGAGCCGGGGCTTCGAGTGAATCCCACACCGTGCGGGCACCCGTGGCTTCATCACCGGTGAGCGTGTCGAGAACCTTCTTCACCGAGGCACGAGCCCGCAGCAAAGCGGTTCCACCGCCGGGAACGACACCTTCTTCGATGGCCGCTCGAGTTGCCGAGACGGCATCTTCGATGCGGTGCTTCTTCTCCTTGAGTTCGACCTCGGTGGCCGCGCCGACCTTGATCACGGCCACACCGCCGGCCAACTTGGCCAGACGCTCCTGAAGCTTCTCGCGGTCCCAGTCGGAGTCGGTGTTGTCGATCTCGGCCTTGATCTGGTTGATGCGACCCTCGACATCGGCGCGGTCGCCCGCACCATCGACGATCGTGGTCTCGTCCTTGGTGACGATGACACGCTTGGCCCGACCGAGCAGATCGAGAGTGACGTTCTCGAGCTTGAGTCCGACCTCCTCGCTGACAACTTGACCGCCGGTGAGAACGGCCATGTCCTGGAGCATCGCCTTGCGACGGTCACCGAAGCCCGGGGCCTTGACGGCGACCGAGTTGAACGTGCCACGAATCTTGTTGACCACAAGAGTCGCCAGCGCTTCACCTTCGATGTCCTCGGCGATGATCACGAGCGGCTTGCCCGACTTCATGACTGCCTCGAGAGTCGGCAGGATCGCCTGCACCGTCGAGATCTTCGAACCGTGCAGAAGGATGTACGGATCCTCGAGGACCGCTTCCTGACGCTCGGCATCGGTCACGAAGTAAGGCGACAGGTAGCCCTTGTCGAAAAGCATGCCCTCGGTGAAATCGAGTTCGATTCCAAAGGTGTTGCTCTCTTCCACGGTGACCACACCGTCCTTGCCCACTTTGTCGATCGCGTCGGCGATGACGCCACCGATGGCTGCGTCGGCCGCCGAGATGGTGGCGACGCTGGCGATCTCGGACTTGTCCTCGACCTTCTTGGCGAGATCCTTGATCGACTGCACGGCGGCGGCCACGGCCTTCTCGATGCCCTTCTTCAGGCCCATCGGGTTGGCGCCGGCGGTCACGTTGCGCAGACCGTAGGAAACCATCGACTGAGCGAGAACGGTTGCGGTGGTGGTTCCGTCACCGGCGACGTCGTTCGTCTTGGTGGCGACTTCCTTCACCAACTGAGCGCCCATGTTCTCGAATGGATCCTCGAGCTCGACTTCCTTGGCGATCGACACACCGTCATTGGTGATGGTCGGCGCGCCGAATTTCTTGTCGAGCACGACATTGCGGCCCTTGGGCCCGAGGGTGACGCGCACGGCATCGGCGAGCTTGTTGACACCCGCTTCGAGCGCGCGACGCGCTTCCTCGTCGAACTTCAGTTGCTTGGCCATGGGTCAGCGACTCACTTCGCGACGATCGCGAGGACGTCGCGGCTGGTCAGGATCAAGAGATCCTCACCCTGCACGCTGACCTCGGTGCCGCCGTACTTCGAGTAGAGAACCGTGTCGCCGACCTTGACGTCGAGGGCGAAGTGCTTGCCTTCGTCATCGCTCCAACGACCGGGGCCGACGGCGAGGACGGTGCCCTGCTGCGGCTTCTCCTTGGCGGTGTCGGGGATCACGAGACCCGACGCGGTGCGCTCCTCGGCCTCGTTGGGCCGGACGACGATGCGGTCGTCGAGGGGCTTGAGATTCATGATGGGAGCCTCCGTTGACTGAGTAACTGGTGGTTATGGCGCTCCCCCGAGCGTTAGCACTCGGGGTGAGCG
>JBEGQB010000039.1:0-10834 GCA_041181165.1 Actinomycetota bacterium | reverse complement strand
GCCGTTCCTCACCTATGCGGTCGACTGGGCATTCGCGGCACTCGTTCTCGTCACCCTCGTGTCGGCGGTGGTGCACTTCCTCAACGGCGCGATCCGAGTTCAATCTCCCAAGGAGCGAATCACCAAAGGTGCACGGGTGCATCTCAGTGTTCTCTTCGCGCTTCTCGCGGTGGTCAAAGCTGTCGACTATTGGTTGCAGCGATTCGAATTGACCGCTTCGACGCGCGGCGTCGTCCAGGGCGCCACCTACACCGACGTCAAGGCCCAACTGCCAGCCATCAACCTGCTGATCATGGTGAGCTTGTTGGTCGCAGTTCTCTTCCTGGCCGGAATCCGCTGGGGTGGTTGGCGGTTCCCTCTTCTATCGATGGCCCTCTGGGCCATCATCGCCGTGGTCGCGAGTGCGGTGTATCCGGCGATCATCCAAAGGTTCGTGGTGCAACCCAATGTCACCACGCGTGAGCGCCCCTACATCGGCCGCAACATCGAAGCCACGAAGGCAGCCATGGGTCTCGACTCGGTGGTCACCGTGCCCGTCACGTTGGGCGATGTGTCGGCGGCCGACGTGAAGGAGAGCACGGCGTCACTTGCCGACACGCGCCTGCTCGACGTGACCGAGATGCGCGATCGCTTCGCGCTCGACGAAGGTCAGTTCGCTTTCTACGCGGTCAACGACCTCGACGTGGATCGCTACGAAATCGACGGTCGCCTGCAGCAGACGTTGGTTGCCGCCCGCGAACTCAATTCCGATGGAATCCCGAACCGCACATGGGTGTCGCGTCATCTGATCTATACGCACGGTTGCGGTCTGATCTCGGCGTCGGCCAGTCGGGTGACCACTGACGGTCGTCCGATCTACGCCGATCTTCCCGTTGATCGCCCGCAGTTGTACTTCGGCACGCAGCAACCCGGATACGCGATCGTGAACACGGGTCAGGTCGAGCAGGCCTGCCCCGACACCGAAGCCGCACCATACGAGGGTGATGGGGGAGTTCGACTCGATTCGACCTTCCGCCGTCTCGCTTTCGCGATCCATTTCGGTGAGTTCAACCTGTTCGGTTCGAACCTCATCGAGGACTCCTCCCGACTCGTTCACATCCGCGACGTACGCGATCGCGTCTCGAAGATCGCACCCTTCTTGCACCTCGATGCCGATCCGTATCCGGTGGTCGTGGATGGTTCGGTGAAGTGGATCGTGGATGCCTTCACCACGACCGCCCGCTACCCGTACGCGCAGAAGGCCAATACCGACAACCTCACACCGGGTTCCGGGCTCGACCACAACTTCAACTATGTGCGCAACAGCGTGAAGGCAGTGGTCGATGCTTACTCGGGCGACATCACGCTCTACGTGATCGACCCGACCGATCCGATCGTGCGGGCGTGGTCGAAGGCTTTCCCCGGATTGTTCACACCGTCTGATCAGGTCAGCGATGAACTTCGTTCGCACTTCCGCTACCCAGAAGATCTCTTCCGGGTACAGACGAATCTGTACGGGCGATATCAGTTCGCCGACGCCGATCAGTTCTTCAATCGTGACGCAGCGTGGAGCATCGCCCAGGCGGCAGTACGCGAGCCGGAGTTGTCGGTGACCGCAACGGGTGGGGTGCCGCTCACCGATGCGGTGGCCGAAGCGAATACCGGAGACGTCGCCGATGCGCGCGTCAGCCGCTTCGAGCCCTACTACACGTTGTTCCATGCTCCTGGCTCGAGCACGTCAGAGTTCTCGTTGTTGCGTCCGTTCGTGCCGTTCTCGCCCGATGACACGCGTAAGGAGTTGCGAGCCGTGATGGCGGTATCGAGCGACCCCGATACGTACGGGCAGATCACCGTCTACAGCATCGAAGGAACCTTGCCCGAAGGACCGGCCACGGTGGCCGCCGAGTTGGGCAGCGACCCGGAGATCTCGCCGGTGATCACTTTGCTCGACCAACGTGGTTCACGAGTGGTCTTCGGTCAACTTCAAGTGGTTCCGGTGGCCGATGGTGTGGTGTGGGTACGACCGTTGTACGTACGCCCCGACGATGCCGGCTCGAAGCAGGTGTTCGTGCGACGAGTGCTCGCTTGGTACGACGGTCAGTCGGTGATCGGCGACACGCTCACCGACGCGATCAACCGTCTGTTCCCCGGCGCCGGCATCGATCTGGGAGAGGTCATGGCCGACGGCACGGTGACCGAACCGTCCGATTCGGGTGAGCCCAGCACACCCGCTGACGGTGCTGGCTCTGCATCGACCGATCCGGCCACTCTCCTCGAAGAAGCCGAGACCGTCTTCGACGAGGCCGATCAGGCGCTGCGCGACGGTGACCTCGGCTTGTATCAGGAGAAGGTCTCGGAGGCGCAAGGCCTGATCAAGAAGGCGCTCGACGCACTTTCGAACTGATTTCAGTTCGGGCGCTTCTTGGCCACCATTTCGGCGACTTCGGCGAGGTCCTGCCGGAAGGCGATCTCGTAGCGGGCTTGCTCGTTGGCCAGGCGTGCTTGATCGCTGCGCACGCCTTCGACGAGCGTCGGCAGTTCGGTGAGTTGGTCGATGTTGCTGCCGAGGTCGTTGGTTCGCTGTCCGAGCCGGTCGATGTCGGTGGAGAGTTCGGTGAGTTGGTGGGTGACCTCATTGCCGATCTGGCCGATGCGACCGTCGAGTTGGCGCAACTGGGCGACCACCGACTCGAGTTGTTCCCCTCGGCTGGTGTCGGTCGTGGCCAATTGCTGCACATGAGCGACGAGCGTGGACAGTTGCGCCCGGATCTCGTCGACTTCAGCCTTCGTCGCCCGTGGTGACCGCTTGAAGAGACCCATTCGCTCTCAACTTAGTCGTCACCGTTCGCGGGAGTCAGGGAATCTACGATGACTTCGTGCGACGCATTGCGATCGTGATGGCAATGGGAGCCGAGGCGTCGTCTCTCCTCGTCTCGCTGCAGGCCGTGGCCGTTCACGGAGCGCCACCGCTCAGTGTGAAGTGGTTTTCTGCTCAACGCCATGGCGCCGAATTGATGATTGCGCTCAATGGTCGTGATCGACGATTCGGAGTCGACTCCATCGGCACTGATGCCGCAGTCCTGAACACCTATGCCGTCATCGAGCGATTTCATCCTGACATCGTGATTTCTGCTGGTACGGCTGGTGGATGGCGCCGTTCGGGCGGCGAGATCGGGGATGTCTACGTGAGCGATCGTCACGTGGTGCATCACGACCGCCGTATCGACCTTGCCGGATTCTCCGAATACGGCATCGGTCGGCATCCGGTGGTCAGTCTGCGGAACATGGCGGCGCAACTCGGTCTCAAGATCGGCGTCGTCACCACTGGTAACTCACTCGATGAATCGGAACCTGATCGACGAATGATCCTGGCGTCGGGTGCGGTGGTGAAGGACATGGAAGCGGCCAGCGTGGCTTACGTGTGTCATCAGATGTCGGTGCCATTCGTTGCGGTGAAGGCGATCACCGATCTCGTGGACGATCACACGTCGACCGCCGATCAGTTCAATGCCAACCTCGTCATGGCGAGTCGTCGGCTGTCGGACGAACTCCTGCGGGTCGTGGATTGGGTCATTCCCCGTGAACTGGCCGAACTCGACTGACGAAGGTTGGACACGGACGGGACGACCCGTAGGCTTCGAAGCCACAACGCGGGGTGGAGCAGCCAGGTAGCTCGTCGGGCTCATAACCCGAAGGTCACAGGTTCAAATCCTGTCCCCGCCACCAAGTAAAGAACCAGGTCAGAGGCCCTTTCCGAGAAATCGGAACGGGCCTCTTTCCAATGGGCCGCGAACACCGCGCGAACAAGCGAGAACACGACCTCGCCGGCGAGGACACCGGAGCGGGCGTGTCTGTTTCATCACGGGAGCCCACACGCTGGGACTTCGCGATTCGACCGTCGTCGCATGAGGCTTGGTGGGTTGACCTTCGGGCCATCGGACCGAAGGTCAACAACGCGGCTTTGACCGTGCCGACTCGAGCGAGACGCGTGCCCTACGCGGCCGGGTCGGCCCCGCCGGCGGTGGAGCGATATGAGGTCTCGGTCGTAGTAGCGGCGCTGGGCTGCGGCGGGGTGTCGGCGTGTTGGGTTGGTGTCCCTCGGCGTCCGCGCGTCGAGGAACTCGCAACGTTTCCTCAGGTCATCGGGTGCTGCTGACGAGCAGGTGCGCCCAGATTTCGTTTCAGCCGGTGAAGTCGACGAAGTCGGGCTCGTCGTCGGCTGCGTCGGGGTTGTAGGTCGAGAGCCGGAGGTCGTCTTCCGCGTCGTACTTGCCTGCGCCGAGTGACGCTGCGTTCGTGCCCGGCAGGGTGAACGCGCCGATCCCGTCGAGCGCTGCTGCGAAGGTCGCGTTGTTGAGGTTCGGTCCGGCTGCTTTGGCAACCGCGGCGAAGACGGTCAGCGCCCGGCAGGCGACGAGGAGCCCGGTGGTGTGGTTGGGTTCACCTTCGGGGACCACGGCCGGATCCTGCGTGGCAGCGTCGGGGTTGAGCGTGTCCCACGGAGCTGCGCATTCCTCCTGGAACCGCGGATCGGCGAAGCGTTCCGAGGGCGTCGGTCCGCCGTACGTGTACACACCGTCGAACGCGGAGAGGTCAGCCCGAGCAGCGACCGTGGTGGCGACGCCCTGGTCGGTGAAGAAGAGCCTCGGGAAGAAGCCCTCACGGATGAAGGTGTTCACCGCGACGGTCCCGTCGCCCACGACGACGACGGTATCGATATTGCGGGCACGCATGGACTCGACGTTGACCGACAACTCGGCGGCCGCCCCGCCGACCGACCCGTCTCCCTGGATCAGTGACTCGAACTCCACGCTGACGCCGGCGTCGTTCAACGCAGGAATCGCGACGTCGGCGGCGACGTCGACGGCGTCGACGGACAGCACGGCGACCGTTCGGCCGTCGAAGAGGCCGGCGGACGCGGCCTCGGAGGCGAAGTTGTCGATGACGCGCTCGCGCGCGGCGTTGACGGATGCATACGGCGCGTTGCTGCGGTCGAGTCGCTCCTGGGTCATGTCGGAGTTGGCGACGGCGATCGTGTCGTGCTGCTCCGTGTAGCAGAGCACTTCGTCGCCGCGCAGCGCGCCGAGGACGGCGAAGACCTCGTTGTCCTCGGTGAGCTGGAGGCACGCGGCTTGTGCCGAGCTGGCGTCGGCAGGGTCGATGGCGAGCGGGATGACCTCGATGGACCGGCCGCTGATGCCGCCGTTGGCATTGATGTAATCGGCGATCGCTTGGACGTGATCTCCCTGCGGACCCCAGTTGAGGTTGATGAGTCCCTTCTCGCGGACGGCGTCGAGGTCGAGATACACGTACCCGAGCGTGATCGTGTCGTCGGTGACGCCCCGGCCGAGTTCGAGCGGGACGTCTTCGGTGGCATCGGTGGTGTCGACCGAGCCCGGAGAGGTCGAGGGGCTCGAGCCCTGGGTGTCGTCGTCGCTCGACGAGCAGGCTGCGGCGAGCAGCGCGCAGGCCGCGAGCACGGCGAGCGTGGGGATCCGCCGGCTGTACTTCGCCTGTTGGGAGGTGGTGATCACGGTGATGTCTTCCTTTCGCTGTGTTGGCTTCGTTCGATGGCGCGTTCGTCGGTGCCGAGGTAGCTCGCGATCACCCGAGGGTTGGAACGGACCGTCTTGGGATCGCCCTCGGCGATGACGGTGCCGGCTTCCATGCAGTAGATCCGGTCGGAGATGCTCATGATCATCGGCATGTCGTGTTCGATCACGACCACGCTCGCGTCGAGGTCGCGCTTGATGCGCTGGATCAGTGGGCCGAACGCCTCGGCTTCGCGCTGGGCGACCCCGGCGGTCGGCTCGTCGAGGCAGAGCACCGGTTGGTTGATGGCGATGAGCCCGGCGAGCTCGACGATGCGGCGGGTTCCGGTCGAGAGGTCGGAGGTGAAGTGATCGGCGTAGCGCCCGAGCCCCAGATAGGCGATGATCTCGTCAGCGACGGCACGTTGTCGACGGGCGCAGGTGAAACCGCGAGGCAGGAAGAACGCGGTGGACGCGAGACCTGTGCGGTGCCGAGCCTCGGCGGCAACCTCGACGGTCTCGCGCACGGTCAGATCCGGGAAGAGGGTGGCGGCTTGGAACGTCCGCCCCAAGCCGTGACGCGCCCGCCGCGCCGGGCTCAGATCGGACACGTCACGACCGAGCAGCTCCACCCGCCCGGTCGCGGGGACGTAGCCGCCGATCGCGTTCAGCAGCGTGGTCTTGCCCGCCCCGTTGGTCCCGATGAGCCCGATGATCTCGCCGGGTCGGACACTGAGGTCGACGCCGTCGACGACGAGGTTGTCGCCGAATCGCACCCGGAGGTTCCGAGTCGTGAGGACGCTGCCGTCGGCGTTGAGGTCGGTCGTTCGTTGTTCGGTCACGTCGGCGCGCGGCGTGACCGTCGGTCGGGTCGAAGCTGGGGGTTCGGCGCGTCGGGCCAACGTGGCGAGGACGGCGTCACGTGCGCTGATGCCGATCTGTGTGAGACCGCCCGGGAAGTACATCAACAGCACGAGGAGGCCGACACTCGAGGTGAGGAGCGGAACGACGGCGTTGTCCGGCCAGATCGCCGGCAGCCCGATCACCCAGAGCGCACCGAGGACTGGTCCGGTGATCGACCCGACGCCGCCGATCACTGCGATCGCGACGACGCGGAACGACGCGGCGACATCGAACAGCTCGTAGAAGTTGATCGTGACGAACAGCCCGCCGATCAAGCCACCGGCGAAGCCGGCGATCGCTCCCGCGAGCCCGAAACCGATGAGCTTCGCCCGTGTCGGCGAGACCGTGTAGGCCGCCGCCGAGTCCGGGTTGTCGCGCACCGCGATGATGATGCGGCCGATGCCGGAACGTCGGAGGCGGGCGACCAGGAGCACCGCCACGGCGAGCAACGCGAGCGAGAACCAGTAGTACGTCCGCTGCGAGGAGAGGTCGATGGGTCCGATCTTGCCGCGCGGCAGGCTGACGCTCGACGCGTTGCCTCCGGAGAAGAAGCTCGTGCGCCACAGGTACTGCTGGGCAGCGAGGGCGAAGCCGAGCGTCACCACGGCGAGCATGAGCCCCCTGACCCGAAGCGCACCGAGACCGATCGCCAGGGCGACCACGGCGCACACCGCAGTCATGACGAGCACACCGACCACGAAGGGAAGCTCCGGCAGGTCGACGTCGAACGATGCCGAGCCCACGCCGACGCCCAGCGTTTGGCCGCGGACCAGTGCTGCCGTCCCGAGCGCACCGATCCCGGCGAAC
Organism: Actinomycetota bacterium; assembly: GCA_041181165.1. Classification (GTDB taxonomy): domain Bacteria; phylum Actinomycetota; class Acidimicrobiia; order Acidimicrobiales; family Ilumatobacteraceae; genus Casp-actino8. Next base: position 3,614 of record JBEGQB010000039.1, on the reverse strand, counting down.
GCCGCCTGACCGAGCGAGAGCTGTCCGGTCCATCCGGTCAGGACCACGAGTGAGAGTGCGAGCAGCGCCGACAGCACGACGTGGCTCCAGAGGAACTGCCGGGACGGGAGGGTGATCGCGAACGGCAGCGCCGCGGCCAGGAGCAGTCCGAGCACCGCACCGATCGTCGAGAGGTTGCGAACCCACCACCGGGTGCGCAGGATCTCAGGAACCGGACGAACGCGAGGTGCGAACGAGAACGACTCGCGCCCGGTGTCTCGGTCGCGGCGGCTGACGAACCACACCGCGATCGCCATTCCGATGAAGAGCAGTGCCTCGATGCGGCCTCCCTGCGCCGGGTAGTTGAATCGGATGACGGCCTCGATGACACCGATCGCCACGCCGCCGACCAGTGCCCTCGGGAACGACACCATCGACCCGACCAGGGCCGCCGCCAAGACGCGGGTGAGTGTCGCGGGCCCGATCGTCTCGAGGCCGACGAGCTGGCCCTTCGTCCCAGCGAGCATGGTCGTGGAGAGCGCCGCCAGCGGGCCGGCCAGCGTCCACACGAAGGTCGAGACGAGCTTCGGGTTGATGCCCGACAGACGTGCCTTGTCGGCGTTCGTCGCCGACGCCTGCACCGTCTTGCCGAGTCGGGTGTGGCCCAGCAACATGGCGAGACCGAACGCGATCAGGGGCACGGCGACGAGGACGATCAGTTCAGCGCTGGAGACCCTGACGCCGGCGACGGTCCACTCACCGGTGAACGGCAGTGGGAAGCGAGCGCCCAGCTCGGCGCCGAGATCGGGCAGCGAGATCCGGAGCAGCTCGGCGAGTTGGGCGATGCCGATCGTTGCGACCAGCACGATCACCCGCGGCGCCGTGAAGAGCCGGGTGATCACAGTGAGTTCCATCACCGCGGCGAACGCGGCCCCGGTGGCCAGCGCGAGGGCCAGGCCGAACCAGTAGTTCCAGTCGTAGTTGATGACGGTGAGGGCCAGCATCGAAGCGGCCAGGGCGCCGATGCTGCCCACGGCGAAGTTGATGATCCGGCTCGTGCGGTAGATGAGGACGATGCCGAGGGCCAGCAGACCGATCGACAGTCCCTCCACCAGGCCGATGAACACGATCTGACGCGGGGCGTCCAACGTCGTACCCAGCACGACGGCGGTGACGAGCCCGATCGCGACGAGGGCCGTGTTCCGGCGCGACCACGGGAGCGCTCGCACCGGCGTCATGCGTCTCCGCCGAGAAAGACGGCGCGAGCGAGATCATCGCGCTCGAGCAGTTCCGCGGTGGGCCCGCTGAACTTGACCTGACCCTTCTCCATGAAGATCGCCCGATCGGCGACGGAGAGCGCGACCTGCAGCGACTGCTCGACGATGATCATCGTCTGGCCCTGCGCCTTGAGCGCGTCGATGACCTCGAGTAACTGCTGGACGACCGCAGGGGCGAGACCCAGCGACAGTTCGTCGATGATCAGCACCTCGGGGTCGTGGACGAGGGCCATCGCCAGGCCCAGCATCTGCTGTTGGCCTCCGGACAGGTTGCCGGCGGTGTCGTCGAGCCGTTCGCGGAGTTGGGGGAAGAGTTCGAGCACCCGCTCGATCCGTCGCTCCGCATCAGCGTGGTCGGCGTAGATGAACGTCGCCATCTCGAGGTTGTCGCGGACGGTCATCGGGCCGAACAGTGCCTTACCGCCCGGCAGTTGGTGGATGCCGAGCCGCACCCGCGTCTCGGGTGCGGTGAGCGTGATCGTGCTGCCGTGGAGACGGACCACACCTCGGCTCGGGATCGCGAGACCGGAGATGACCCGGAGCGCGGTGGACTTGCCGGCGCCGTTGGTGCCGAGCAGGGCGAGGGTCTCGCCGCGGGCGACGTCGAAGCTGACATCGAACAGGACCTGGACGCGGCCGTAGGAGAAGTCGACGTTGTTCACCTGGAGGGCGGGAACGGCGTCGGGGTCCGCCGCGCGCGCGGCGTGTTCGGCGTGCTCTTCTTCGATCTCCTCGGCGATGAGTGAGAGGTCGTCACGGATGAACCGTGCGCCGTTGATGAGGAGCAGCCCACCGATCAGGTTGGCTGGCGCGGCGACGAGGATGACGGCCCAGCGCGGTCCGAACGCATCCGACAGGAGTCCACCGATGACGGCGCCGCCCACGCCGCCCACACCGAACACGATCGCGATGACGATCGCCGTGCCCTGTGACCGCAATCGGTACGGGGTGACCGATGTGAGCACCGGCGCGATCATGGCGAACTTGGCCGAGCTGATGACCACGCTGACCGCGCCGACGATGGCGAACAACGTCGGGTTGGGCATCAGCATCTGTAATGGCGACAGCACCACGACCGGCAGGAACAGCGCGCCCATCAGCACGAGCGCCTTGGGCGGGCTCTCGGTGTAGCGGCGATCGAAACGCTTCGCCACGAACGGGATCACCCCGAGGGCGAGGAACCCCGGGACCGAGGTCACCACCGCGCGCTCGAACGCCGTCAGGTCGAATTCGTCCTCGAGGTAGAGGTTCGTGAACAACGGGACGGTGATCACCATGAACCCGAGCGCGGCGAACGCGGTCAATGCGGTCCGATACGTCCGGATACTCGACAGTCGCTGCCAGGTCGCCCCGAGCGAGATCGGGGGCGGGGAGTCCTCGACGATGACCGACCCGGTCGTGGCCCGCTGCTCGAACTGTCCACGCGGCGGGTCGGGCAGGAAGATCAGGGCGATGCCCATCAACAGGCTGGGGACGCCGCCGATCCAGAACGCCCACCGCCACGACTCGTCGCCGCCGAGGACACCAACGAGGGCACCGATCGCCAGTGGCGTGATGAGCCCTCCCACCCGACCGACCAGATTGTTCACTGCGTAGATTCGCGCACGGGCTTCGATCGGGTACGCGTCGGCCAGCATCGGGCTCTGCACCGTCTGCGTGTTCGAGCGCCCGAGCGCCGTGAGCGCCCGGGCGACGAAATACGACAGAGCGTTGGTCACGAACCCGGTCAGGATCACGATGGCCGACCAGAAGATCGTCGCGACGCCGGCGATGGTCGGCCGGCGGTGGCGGTCGGCGAGGCGGGCGAGCGCGAGACCCCCGATCGACAGGAACGCCATGCCGCCGACCGTGATCACGGCGATGACGAGGTCGCTCACACCGAGCGTGTCCTGGATGTCGGGTGCCAGGAGGGTGGCCGCTTCTCGTTCGAGCTCGTCGAGCGCGTTCAAGAGGGCGAGCATGGCGATCGTGGAGCCGCCACCGATGGCGATGCCCTCGCGCAGGCTCATGTACGTCGTGCCGACGCCCGGGAGCTCGTCGTCGGCGCGCACTGCGACTGCCTGGTCGGCCCGCTCGGCTTCGAGCCGCAATGCCTCCTCGTCCAACACGGCCGCGGTGAGATCGGCTGCAGAGCTGTCGGACTCGGTCAACTTGGCATCCCCCACATGGCCTTCCGGCCGCTCGGACCCTAATTTCGCATACTATGAAAATAGATGGCCACGGTCAAGCCGGAGGAACGGATGCCCAGTAGGCGTGAAACGGCGGGTCAGCGGCGCTCGAGGGCCTGAGTGACCAGGTGGATCACGATCTGACGGCTGCGCTCGACCGGCAGGTTCTGCCAGCTTCGGAGCCGGTCCC